>CADBNU010000106.1 GCA_902796085.1 Heyndrickxia coagulans | reverse complement strand
TTTCAAAAGGAAAATTGTGATTTCGTCATCTCACTTGGTGGCGGTTCTTGTATAGATACAGCAAAAGCGGTCGCAGTTTTAGCAACAAATGATGGTTACATAGGTGATTTCCGTGGAGGAGGAAAAATTGCCAGCCATAAACCTGTTCCTCATATTGCGATCCCAACCACTGCGGGTACAGGATCTGAAGCGACTGATGCTACCGTGATTACAAATACGGAAAATGACGTAAAAATGATGATTAAGCAACCGGCCTTTATGCCCAATGTGGCCATTGTTGACCCAATGTTAACGTTAAGTTCACCGAAGTCAGTTACTGCGGCTACTGGAGTTGATGCCTTAAGTCATGCGATTGAAGCATATATCTCAAGGAAGGCTCATCCAATGACAGATATGTTGGCCCTTTCCGCTATGAAGTTAATCGTTAGTAATCTTTTAAGCGCTTACAATCATCCAGAAAATTTGGATGCCCGGGAATCTATGAGTCTAGGTGCTTTACAAGCAGGTATGGCGTTTTCAAATGCATCTGTATGTTTAGTTCACGGAATGAGTCGGCCGATTGGAGCTCTATTCCATGTCCCCCATGGTTTCTCAAATGCGATGTTGCTTCCAGCAGTACTAGAGTTTAGTAAAGAAGCTTGTATTCACCGCTTAGCAGATCTTGGTCGAATTTTTATTAACCATGATGGTGAGCAGTTATCCGATGAGGAAGCTGCCCAAGTAGCCGTGCAATCTGTGAAAAAACTTTGTTCGGAGCTAAATATTCCAAACTTACATGACTGGGGGATTAAAGAAGAGGAATTTGAACAATCACTCGACAAAATGGCTCATGATGCTATCGATAGTGGAAGTCCGGGTAATAATCCACGTATCCCAACAAAGGAGGAATTGATTCATTTGTATCGGGTTTGCTATCGTTATCAATTTTAAAAAAGATGGCCATATAAGAGGGGGTTTTTAGATGATTGGAATGATTGGCTTAATTGGTTCCCTCATTCTTCTTATGTGGATGACGTTAAAGGGAATTAACATTATCGTTGCTGCTCTTATTAGTTCATTAATTGTCGCCATTACAGGTGGATTGAATTTAGAAACGGCTTTGACAGATTACTATATTACTGGTTTTACAGGTTATTTTGCATCATGGTTTTTTATTTTCTTGCTAGGAGCGATTTTTGGCAAAATTATGCAAGAAACACAAGCGGCAGATAGTATTGCAAATTGGGTTAGTCGAACCTTTGGACCGCAGCGTGCAGTTTTTGCAACGGTTGCTGCTGCAGCGATTATGACCTATGGCGGCGTAAGTTTGTTTGTTGTCGGGTTTGCTGTATATCCGATTGCAGTTTCGTTATTTAAGCGTGCAAATTTGCCGCATCGTTTTATCCCGGGAGCATTAGCATTCGGTTCCGTATCATTTACCATGACGTCTCCTGGTTCACCAGAAATCCAAAACTTAATTCCGACAGAGTTTTTTGGGACAACGCCGACAGCAGGTGGAATAGTAGGTGTGATTGTTGGGCTAACCATTATGTTGGTTGGCGGTTTTACCATTAGTCGAATGGTCAAAAAGGCAGTCACAAACGGCGAAGGTTTCTATTTACCGGATTCACATCCGTTAAAAAATACAGAAGCAGGTAAAGAGTTAGAAGCCGATGAAGAAAAAACAGCAGAAGATCGTGCAAAGGAATTACCAAATATTATTTTTGCCATACTGCCACTTGTTGTGGTGATTGCGGGATTGAATATTCTTGCCCAGTTTATGTCATCGACAGCCGCTGCAATGATTTCATTAACGGCCGGTGTAGCGTTAGCTTGTATTCTTATGTATCCATATTTAAAACGGTTTTGGCAACCGCTTGCTAAAGGTTCGGAAGATGCCCTTGTGGCAATTGCCAATACATGTGCGGTTGTTGGTTTCGGTGCTGTAGCAGCTGAAGTTTCTGCTTTTGATGCTGCTGTTGATACCTTAGTGAATTTACCAATACATCCACTGTTCGGTTTGGGGATTGCTGTTACATTAATTTGTGGCATGACCGGATCTGCATCGGGTGGTTTAGGAATTGCCCTCCCTATTTTAGCTCCAGTATATTTAGCAATGGGACAAAATCCAGGAGAAATGCATCGCGTGGCCACACTTGCGTCTGGTGGACTAGATTCCTTGCCACATAATGGGTACGTTGTAACAACGATTCGTGCTATTTGTGGTGAAACTCATAAACGTGCCTACTGGCCGGTGTTTATTTTAACTTCTATACTTCCACTTTGTGGTATGATCTTAGCAATCTTGCTTTATATGATTTTTTAACTCGATTCATGTTTAGTAAGGAAAATGCATATAGTGGAGTAAGCTTGTATATTAGGCTGTGCGGGAGTAGTCTCCTGTGCAGTCTTATTTGTGGACAGTTGATTTATGATTGAAGGCAAATCGCACAAAAAAATGATTTTTCGCACAAAATTTCTCGTTTTCGCACATTTTTTGTAGTATTTCGCACATAATTTTGACAATTCGCACGTTTTTTGAGAAAATTGCACACAAATTACTAATTTTTCGCACAAAACCGGTCTGTTTTCCTTTGCATTTTATAAAAATATCAGTAAATATCACTTATTTAATAGCAAAATAGCTTTTATTATTCCATTTTTAATAGAAAGGAAGAGAAATATGGCTATATCTACTGCACAAAAATTGAAAAATTTTATTAATGGAAAATGGGTTGAAAGTAAAACGGAAACTTACCTATCCGTACCGAATCCGGCAACGGGTGAAGAACTGGCAAAAGTTCCTATTTCTACAAAAGAAGATCTTAATCAGGCTGTTCAAACAGCGAAAGCAACATTTAAAACGTGGAGTAAAACACCAGTTCCAAAGCGGGCTCGCATTTTATTTAAATTTCAGCAACTTCTTGTTGAACATTGGGACGAGTTGGCAGAGCTTATTACAAAAGAAAATGGTAAAACTTTTAAAGACGCATATGGTGAAGTGCAACGAGGAATTGAATGTGTTGAGTTTGCAGCAGGTGCTCCGACATTAATGATGGGCAGTAGTTTACCTGATATCGCAACAAATATGGAGTCGACAATGTATCGTTATCCGGTTGGGGTTGTTGGCGGTATAACTCCGTTTAATTTTCCGATGATGGTGCCATGTTGGATGTTCCCGCTTGCCATTGCTTTAGGGAATACATTTGTCTTAAAACCTTCGGAACGGACACCGTTACTTGCCAATCGGTTAGCAGAACTTTTCCAAGAGGCAGGTTTACCGGATGGAGTACTTAACATTGTCCACGGAGGAAAGGAAGTGGTTAACGGACTTTTAGAACATCAAGATATACATGCGATATCCTTTGTCGGATCCCAACCTGTGGCCGAATATGTTTATAAAACAGCTGCTGCCAATGGGAAGCGGGTCCAAGCGTTGGCTGGTGCAAAAAACCATTCCATCGTTATGCCGGATGCAGATCTTGATAAAGCAGTTAAAGAAATTATTAGTGCGGCATACGGTTCAGCTGGCGAACGTTGTATGGCCTGCTCCGTTGTTGTGGCAGTGGGAGATGTGGCAGATCAACTGGTTAAAAAACTCAAAGAAAAAGCAGATGAAATTAATATTGGTAACGGTTTGGAACAAGAGGTCTTTTTAGGTCCGGTCATTCGACCTGAACATAAAAAAAGAACAGCTCAATATATTGAAATCGGACAAAAAGAGGGTGCAACATTAATCCGGGATGGAAGACAAGATGAAGCCTATGTGAAAGATGGATATTTTATTGGTCCAACAATCTTTGATCATGTAAAACCAAACATGACGATTTGGAAGGAAGAAATTTTTGCACCTGTTTTATCAATTGTACGTGTAGAAACTCTGGAAGAAGCAGTAGATTTAGCAAACCAATCAGACTTTGGAAACGGTGCTTGTCTCTTCACACAAGATGGCAGCCATGTTCGTTATTTTAGAGAACATATTGAATCAGGTATGCTCGGTATTAACATTGGCATTCCTGCACCAATGGCTTTTTTCCCATTCTCTGGTTGGAAAAATTCCTTTTACGGAGATCTCCATGCCAATGGAAAAGACGGTGTGGAATTTTATACGAGAAGAAAAATGGTAACGGCAAGATGGTCATAGATTGCATACGTTCAATCACTCTGACATTAAAAGTTCAGAGTGATTTTTTATCATGTAAAAAAGCGATAATGTTAGTACATACTTTATAAAAAAATCCAAAAATTTTAGGCTATAAACCTTAACTTTGTCGAAGTATAGACATAGAATTTTATGACGGAATTTGTTAAAATTCAAATAACAATATAACTTTTTAGAAAAAATTTCACAAATTTTCCATTTTCTTTCTACATTTCAGATCTAGTTAATAAAAATTACACAAAACACTAGAATTTTTCACTAAACTGTAATAGTATATTGTCAGCGGAAGGTAAAACAATTACGCCAGTTCAAAAAGTAAAGTCGCAGGATTCTCAAATATGTCAAAAATATTCTAAGATAATGAAAAACACTTTTGAATCCGCTTACTAACTGGTAAAATTAGAATTGTAATTGTTTTGCAAATAATTATGAACAGGGATGTGGGTATAAAATGATTAATGCGAATCCATGGCAGTATGTTCATGGACCAAACTTGGGCTACTTGATCGAGCAGTATGAATTATACTTGGCGAATCCTGAACAAGTAGACGAAAGTCTAAGAGCATTGTTTTCACAATGGGGTGAGCCATACGTTGAAGAACATGGTCAAGTAACAGGGGGCACAGAGCAAGTTGTTTCGCCAACAATTGTTATAACGAAACTGAAGAAGCTTGCTAAAGCATTACAGTATGTGCAAAATATTCGAAAACACGGTCATTTACAGGCCGACATTGATCCGCTAGAAAAACAACCTGAAACTGAATTGCTTTCGTTAAACTATTATGGATTATCTGAAGCTGATATCCGCGAACTTCCTGTTGAAGTCCTCATACCAGAGTTTGCAGGTAAATTTACTGATAGTTTAGCGGCAGTTCAATATTTGAAGCAAGTTTATACTAATACAATTGGTTATGAAGTAGAACATGTACCATTTGTAGAAAAACAATGGTTACATGAAAAAATAGAAAATGAATATGGTCAAAAACAGCTACCTAACGATAGAAAAGAAGAGTTGTTAAAAGAATTGTTTGCTGCAGAAGGATATGAGCAATTTGTTCATCGGATGTACGTTGGTCAAAAACGTTTCTCCATTGAAGGTCTAGAAGCGTTAGTTCCAGCAATCAACGAGCTTGTGCAACTTTCTGCAGAACATGATATTGAAAATGTCATGATTGGTATGGCCCATAGAGGTCGCCTAAATGTGTTAGCCCACGTTTTAGGAAAACCTTACGAAGCATTGTTATCTGAATTCCAAGGTACAAAATGGAAAATTGATGACCCAGATTATTTTGAAACAGTTGGTCATACATTAGATGTAAAATATCACTTAGGTGCTACTAGAAATCGTAAAATTTTTGGTAAAAATGTAAGAGTTACCCTGGCGAATAACCCAAGTCACTTAGAATTTGTTAACTCGGTAATTGAAGGGGTAGCCCGTGCAGCTCAAGATGATCGCACAAAACCAGGTGCACCTGTTCAAGATGTTAATAAAGCATTACCTGTTGTTGTACATGGTGACTCTGCTTTTAGCGGTCAAGGAATTGTTTATGAAGTGTTAAACTTCTCACAAACTAAAGCTTATCATACAGGTGGAACGGTTCATATTATTGCGAATAATAATATCGGATTTACGACAGAATCGGATGAAACAAGATCTACTCGTTATTCAAGTGATACAGCAAAAGGTTACGAAGTGCCAATCTTCCATGTAAACGCCGATGATCCAGAAGCGGTATTAAAAGTAATGCAATTGGCTTTTGAATACCGTCAAACATTCCATAAAGATGTAGTTGTCGATTTAATTGGATATCGTCGTTTAGGGCATAACGAAACCGATGAACCAATCCCAACAAACCCAATTATGTACAGCAAAATTAAAAGCCATCCGACGATTACTGCTGTATATAGTAAAAAACTGATAAGCGAAAATACTTTAACACAGGAAAAGGTTAAAGAAATTGAAACAGCAACATTGAACCGCTTAAAAGAAGCACATGATGCTATTGATAAAGATGTTAAAGACGTTCCGACAATTGCAGAACTGCAAAAAAATGCAAACAAAGACTTTCCGAAAGTAGACACGACAGTGGATAAAGCGACGCTTACACAAATTCATGAAGAGTTGTTAAAATGGCCAGAAGGATTTAATGTCTTTAAGAAACTAGAGCGTATTTTGAACCGTCGAAATGCAGCTTTTGAAAGTAAAGGAAAAGTAGATTGGGGTCATGCTGAAGCTTTAGCCTTTGGATCCATTTTACATGACGGTACACCAATCCGAATCACAGGGGAAGATACGGAACGGGGTACATTCTCACATCGCCATGTTGCTTTACGAGACGTTGAAACAGGTGAGAAATACATTCCATTGCAACATTTAAGCAATGCGAAAGCAAGTTTTGCAATTCATAATAGTACACTTTCTGAAGCAGGTGTACTGGGTTTTGAATATGGTTATAGTATTGAAGCAAAAGATACTTTAGTACTTTGGGAAGCTCAATTCGGTGATTTTGCAAACGGTGCACAAGTCATCATTGACCAATTTATTTCGGCTGCCCGTTCAAAATGGGGAGAAAAATCGGGACTTGTGTTGTTGCTGCCACACGGTTATGAAGGACAAGGTCCTGAACACTCCAGTGCCCGTTTAGAACGTTTCTTACAATTGGCTGCTGAAAACAACATGACCGTTGCAAACTTATCGAACTCAGCACAATACTTCCATATTCTACGTCGTCAGGCAAAACTATTAGGTACGGATGAAATTCGACCGTTGATCATTATGTCACCGAAGAGTTTATTACGAAATCAAGAAGCAAGTAGTTATATTGAGGAATTTACAAATGGTGAGTTCCAACGAATTATTGAACAACCAGGACTTGGAACCGAACCGAATAAAGTAGAACGAGTTGTCTTTTCAACAGGACGTTTAGCTGTAGAGTTATCGGAAAACTTGAAGGAACCGGAAAACTTTAAATGGCTTGATGTCGTACGTGTAGAAGAACTATATCCATTCCCTAAAGATGAAATCAGCAAGCTTTTAAGCAAATATAAAAATTTAAAAGAAGTCGTTTGGGCTCAAGATGAACCACAAAACATGGGTGCATGGAATTATATTGCACCAAAATTACAAGAATTAGCTCCTGAAGGTGTAAAAGTTTGTTACGTGGGTAGACCTCCAATGGCAAGTCCATCTGAAGGTAATAGTCGTGTTCATAAAAAAGAACAAGAACGCATTGTTACGACAGCTTTAACACACAAAGCAATTGTTAATGTGAATGCATAAGAATATCGGGTGCTCTCTCAATGAAAATGAGGAAGGGCTCTAAAATAACCATTTATATGTTCAAGAACGTTTTGGGTTGAATTTATTTGTAGATGAGAGCCCCTCCTCTTATCACTGTTGAGACAGCTCTCGGTTTCAACATAATAATTAAAAACAAAAAGGGATGTGTAGAAATTATGGCAGAGGTTAAAGTTCCAGAGTTGGCAGAATCAATTACAGAGGGGACGGTTGCGAACTGGTTAAAACAACCAGGAGATGCAGTATCAAAAGGTGAGGCAATCGTAGAATTAGAAACAGACAAAGTAAACGTAGATATTATTTCTGATTATGACGGGGTATTAAAAGAAACATTAGCTGAAGAAGGAGATACAGTTAATGTGGGTGATACCATTGCCATCGTAGAAGAAGGAGCTACTGCATCAAGCGGTTCAGGGGAAAGCGCCCCAGCTGCATCAGAACCAGCAAAAGAAGAAGTAGCAGCGGCACCTGCTCAACCAGCGGCAAGCGTTACACAACCTGCAGTAGAAAGTAAAACTGCTGCAAATAACGGTGTCATTGCAACACCAGCTGCCCGTAAATTAGCAAGAGAAAAAGGAATTGACTTAAGCCAAGTTTCAACGGTTGATCCGTTAGGCCGTGTAAATAAAAAAGATGTTATGACGTTCACAACACAAAAACCTGCTGCAACAACTACACCAACACCTGTAACTGCAGCACCTGTTGAAGACGATCGTGTAGAAGTTATCAAAATGTCAAGACGTCGTCAAGCAATTGCCAAAAACTTAAAAAACGTTCAAAATACAGCAGCAATGCTTACAACGTTTAATGAAGTAGACTTAACAGAAGTAATGAATATTCGTAAGAAAAGAAAAGAGAGCTTCCTAGAAAAACATGATGTAAAACTAGGATTCATGTCATTCTTTACGAAAGCTGTTGTGGCTGCATTGAAAGAAATTCCACACTTGAATTCAGAAATTCGTGGTGACGAATTAATCGTTAAAAAATATTACAATATCGGTATTGCAGTATCTACAGATAGTGGTCTCGTAGTTCCAGTTGTTCGTGACGCAGACCGCAAAAACTTTGCTGAAATTGAAAGAGACATTGCTGATATGGCGAAAAAAGCAAGAGAAAATAAACTTTCATTAGCAGATATGCAAGATAGTACATTTACAATTACAAACGGCGGAACATTCGGTTCCTTAATGTCCACACCAATCTTAAATGGACCACAAGCTGGTATTTTAGGTATGCATTCTATTAAATACCGTCCAGTCGCGGTAGAAAATAATACGAAAATTGAAATCCGCCCAATGATGTACATTGCATTATCTTATGACCACCGTATTGTTGATGGAAAAGAAGCTGTTACATTCTTAGTACGTGTTAAAGAATTACTAGAAGATCCTGAACAATTTTTATTAGAAGTTTAATAGAATAAAGGTTTATATGGAAAACCCGGATGCACTTTATGGCATTCGGGTTTTTTGCGTGAAAAGATAAGAAAAAAAGACGTATTTTACATAAAAAACGGTCAGTTTTATTCATTTTTGTCTAAAAAGATATAAAAATGAAGTTTTTTATAGCTTAATCCTGTGAATAGGTTGTGATTTTGTGCGATTTTCGTATAAAAGCGTGCGGATTTTTAATTTTGCGTGCGAATATCCGAAATTGTGTGCGAAACTTGCATATTTTGTGCGAATTTTACAAAAAACGTGCGAAATTATCAATTGTTGTGCGAAATCTAAAACTTAGTAAAGTAAAAAATGGAAATCAGTCAATTCCATTAATATCCAAGCCTAATTATTTAAAATCGTATTGACAAATATGTATATAAATAATATAGTGTGTATATACAATATATACATTAATGGCAATATCTACATTCGGGGGGTAGTTCCCAATGCAAATTGTTCTATCGCATACGAGTAAAACACCGTTATATGAACAAATCAAACAACAAATTCAAAATCAAATCATGACAGGTGAGTTAAAAGAGGGCGATGCGTTGCCATCTATGCGTCTATTGGCAAAAGAGTTAAATGTGAGTGTTATTACGACGAAACGGGCCTATGAAGAACTAGAAAAGGAAGGATATCTTTTTTCTGCGGTTGGAAAAGGGACCTTTGTTGCTGGTCAACAACCACAAGTGTTAAAAGAATGGCGCATTCGTGAGCTAGAAAACCAACTGGAAGAGATCGTTTTAGAGGCAAAAAAAATCGGCTTAACGGAACAGGACCTTCATGATATGGTGCGGATTTACTATAAAGAAGGGGACCGTTAATGGATACAGGTATAAATGAATCTTGACCTATCAAAATACCCATTTGTTATAAAGGAAGGTGAACGACGTGAATGCCATTGAGTTAAACCATATTTCAAAAAAATATAAAGAATTTCAAGTTGAAGATGTCAGCTTTACAGTGCCAAAGGGATACATTACCGGTTTTATCGGTCCGAACGGATCTGGTAAAAGTACAATTATACGTATGATATTAGATGCTGTTCGACCGGATGAAGGAGACATTCGAATTTTTAATGAGCCAAATCACAAGGCTCACTTAAGAGAAAAGATCGGCTTTGTCTATGATACGCTACACATTTATGAAGATTTTAATTTAAAAAAAGCAAAGGCATTTATTTCCGAAGTTTATCCAAGCTGGGACGATGAACTTTACCAAAAATATGTGGATCGATTTGAGTTACCAGAACGGAAAAAACTAAAAAAATTTTCCAAAGGTATGAAAATGAAAGCTTCTCTTCTTTTCGCCTTATCCCATCGGCCGGAATTAATTATTATGGATGAACCGACAGCAGGTCTCGATCCCATTTTTCGAAGGGAATTACTAGATGAATTGCAAAATTTGATGATCAATGAAAACCAGTCGATCTTTTTTTCGACCCATATTACGCAAGATCTTGATCAAATTGCAGACCATATTGTTTTCATTTATAAGGGAAGATTACAATTTCAGAAAACAATTGACGAGATTAGAAGCAAATTTTTCCTTGTTAAGGGACAGACAAACCAATTAGATGCGGATTTGAAAAAAATATTAAAAGGTTATAAAAAAACATCTCAAAACTTTACAGGTTTGTATGAAGGAGATCCCTCGATTTTTGAAGGTCTTGAAGATGAATTTATTATAGAGCAAGCCACGCTAGAAGATATTATGTATTACACGACAAGAAGGGAGCGAGCAAAATGAAAGCCTTATTGAAAAAAGATTTTTTATTAAATCAAAGTTTTATTTGGACTTTGCTTCTTATGCTTCCTTTGAGTTATGTCATTAATGTTAGTGGCATGCCAGTAATGGTTGGGATTATGCTCGGTTTTGTTATTGGTTTATTTTACTATGATAATCAGTCAGGAATGCATAAATTTGTTGTGAGTCTACCTATAACACGGAAAGAAGTCATTCATGCGAAATATGTGTATTCCATTATATTTATGTTTCTTGCCTTTCTTTACTATTACTTCGTGGATCAAATTGCACATATGGTTTTAAATTATTTAGATCATGAACCGTTAACCTTTACATCATGGTTTATGTTTTATCTAATCACCTTAATGGTTATCACATTTTATATTCCTTTTTACGTTAAATTTACTTTTATGTTTGCCTTTATTTTTCAAATAATTAGTATGGTGATTGGTCCAGTCGTCCTGGCTGGGTTTGTAATTTGGTTAGATGTAAAAACAAATATTTTGGATTATATAAACAGTTTTATAATGATAATTAAAAATCGTCCGTTTTTAGTGATGATTCCATCTACAATTGTCGTTATCTTCATATCCTGGTTTATTTCATTACGGATTTTCTTAAAGAAAGATTTAACATAGTTAAAAAATAAGAAAATCATTGCATAAAAGAAGTCAATTCGCACAAAAGTAGAGGAAAACGCACGAAAAAATGGCAATTCGCACAAAAAATAGAGAAATCGCACAAAAAATGGTTAGTTCGCACAAAAATATAGAAATCCGCACAAAAAATAGGCAGTTTCGCACAAAATCTAGTGTAATCCATGATTTTTTTAATAAAAAACTACAGTTAGATTTAAAAATAAGTAGATTATCGCAAAATTAGTGCAATAATGAAACTTCATGAGCCTGTTTTCGTATATGAAAGTAGTGATTATCATTAAAACGGTTTGAATAATGGGAAGGAGTGCAAATCATGAATGTATTACTCAGTGTTGAAGGGCTAGAAAAATCTTTCAAAGATAAAAAAGTTCTTCATGGCATATCTTTTGAAGTTCATAGTGGTGAAATCATGGCAATTCTTGGGCCAAATGGTGCGGGAAAATCAACAACGATTCGTAGTATTATGGGCATTTTAATGCCTGATGAAGGATCGGTTATTTTCCATAATCATAAAGGGAAAGGAATTCCACGAAATAAAATAGGCTATTTACCAGAGGAACGTGGTCTTTACAAAGATGTTCGCGTTATGGATATTTTGCTTTACCTAGCTGAATTAAAAGATTACCCACTAGATAAAGCAAAACAAAGAGCTATGGAATATTTGAAAAAATTGGATCTTGAAGGAAAAGAACATGTAAAAATGGAAGAATTATCAAAAGGGATGGCGCAAAAGGTCCAGTTCATTTCGTCTATCATTCATGAACCTGAACTATTAATTCTTGATGAACCTTTTTCTGGTCTCGATCCAGTTAGCCAGGAAGTTTTAAAAACTGAAATTCGAAATCTGGCTAAAAGCGGTACAGCCATTCTTCTTTCTTCCCACCAAATGAATCTTGTTGAGGAAATGTGTGACCGAGTGTTTATGATTCAACGGGGGCATAAAGTCATTTATGGTACATTAGAAGATGTGAAAAAACAGTATGCCAATTTCAAATGTACGATCCATGGAAAAAATGATATCTCATTACTTGAAAAAATTCCAGAAGTTGTTCGTGTTGAACAAACGGATGATACATCTATCTTATATTTAACGAAGGATGTAGAAGCACCAAAATGGTTAAAAACATTACCTGATGAGATTGTGATTAATGAATTAACTTTAGACCGTGTGTCACTGCATGAAATCTTTATTGATATTGCGACTGATAAAAATTTATTAAAAGATAGTGAACGTCAATCGTTAGAAGAGGTAGGTGGAACCAATGCGTAATTCGTTGAAAGTTGCAAAATGGGAAATTAAACGGAATTTAAAAAACAAAACATTTCTTATCAGTTTATTCGTGACCCCATTGCTTATCGTTCTTTTTGGTTTACTAGGCAGTCTTTTTGGTGACGACCATTCCGAAAAGGCGACTGTTTTTGTTCATGATGAATTAGGTATATTGACAAGTATGGAAGCGATTGTTGAACAAGCTGATCTGGACTTGGAATTGCAACCAACGGATATTAATGAAACAGATGTTGAAGCCGAATTAGAAGAGTCTGAAGATACAGCTTACATGTTTGTAAATGAAACGGCCTTAACGGAAGGTAAAATTCCTGTTTATACAAGTAATGACTTTCCGAATGTAGGGCAACTGCAAATATTAACACAACCTATCAAAAGTCTCCAACTACAAGAACTTGGTTTAACAGAGGAACAAATGGCTGCCATTGCCCAAAATATTGATGTACAAGTACAATCGTTAGATGACTTACAGGGGGATACTGTAACAGAGGAACAATTGGCGGCAGGTGAAGATCCGTTAATGAAACGGGTTGTCCCAGGAATTTTTGCAGGTATTATCTTACTTTCCATTATTTTCACAGGTATGATGATTTTCCAAAGTGCATCTCAAGAGAAGAAAGACAAAATTGCGGAAATTATTTTATCTTCCGTTACACCAAATGAATTAATGCAAGGTAAAATCATCGGTTATTTCGTCCTAGCGATGATTCAAGCGGCGATCATCCTCGTCTTTGCTCTTGGATTTGCATTGTATAAATTTAATGACTTCCCATTATTTGAATATTTATTGCAACCACAGTTGTTATTGTTCTTATTAATTGCCGTATTAGGTTACTTATTGTTTGCGTCGATTTTTGTCGGAATGGGTGCTACAATGTCGGATATTTCTACGGCAGGTAACTTCCAAGGGATGATCATGATGATTCCATTTATTTCATTCTTCTTTATTGGTCCAGTTTTATCAGACCCGACGGGCGCGTTAGCAAAAGCATTAACGTATATCCCATTTACATCACCGACTATTTTATTAGCGCGTCTTGTTCGATTAGATGAATGGAATTGGCTTGAAATTAGTATTTCTTTATTGATCTTAGTGGCAACCATCTGGCTCATGATGAAGTTAGCTGGTAAGATTTTCAAAGTTGGTATGTTAATGTATGGTAAAAATGCTACAGTCGGTGAAATAATGAAATGGCTTCGTACTTGATTAGTATAACTTTAAAAAGGGCGATCCTATATTAGGATGGTCCTTTCTCTTTGGAGTGAAACAAGTATTAAAGCCGTGTACATATACGTCTATATGTGAACGTATTGAAGCAAAAATAAAAAGAGGCCATCGTTACGCTATGGCCTCTGTAAACAATGATATTTATTTTAATTCCAAATGATCCTTTAATAAGTTTTGGATTGTTAACTTTTCTTCTTCAGGTACGATGTAATAATATATGCCATTGATTCGCTTACCGGAACCATTGACTTGGTGTTGGTTTATCGATTTTGCCGCAGCACGATAATTGGCTTGGACTGCGACCATTTGATCAAAGGTTAAATTTGTTTTTACATTATCAGATAAGGCTTCAAAAATTGTTCCGTAATTTACCAATGTTTCTAAACTCGCACCTTCTTTAATGACACCTTCAATAATTTGACGTTGTCGAATTTGACGGCCGAAATCTCCACGTGGGTCAGCTTTTCTCATTCGGGAATAGGCAAGAGCTTCTTCCCCATTTAATGTGATTTTTCCTTTAGGGAATGAGTGGCCATCATAGGAGAATTCTAAGTCATTATCAACCGTTACACCACCAACGGCATCCACGATTTCTTTAAAACCTTCCATATTTACTTGAACAAAATAGTCAATCGGAATATCTAAAAAGTTTTCAATTGTATTGATTGACATTTCAACACCGCCAAATGCATAGGCATGGTTAATCTTATCTTCAAATCCTCTGCCGATAATTTCTGTTCGTGTATCACGAGGAATACTTACCATTTCTATGGATTGCTTTTTGGGATTGACGGTCATCACGATGATGGTATCTGAACGTCCTTTGTCACCTGCACGTTGGTCTACGCCAAGAAGCAGGATAGAGAAGGGGTCTTTATTTTTAAAATTAATTTCTTGATCACGCTTTTCGGAAATTTGTCCATCACGAACAGGTTCATGCATATTGGCTACAGTGTTCGTTAAAGATTTGTACAACATGAATAAATAACCGACAACGAGTAAAAGAATTACGGATAATGTAATGAACGTAATTTTCAGCCATTTTCTCTTTTTTGTTCTCTTTCGTTCGCTTCTCAAAATGATTCCCTCCAACGTTTATATCCTAAAATAAAAAACACCTATCCAACCTATTATAATAACTTTTGTCATAAGACATAATACCGTAAAATGTGACAAAATAAAAATATTTTCTTCAACTTTTTACATAGAGGATTATTTTCGCTATCCGTTGGCATGAATATTCGTCACTTTTAATTCTTCATTTTAACATAATAATGACGAAAGACCCAACACTCAATTTTAAATCGTAAAGATCAGTGAAAAAATGACGATAAATCTATTTTATTAAAGTACTAAATTAACGACAGATAATTAATAATAATTCACAATAATCATTTTATAAAAAAACTATTGAATTTTAAAAAACATTAATTTAAAATAGTCCAAAAGATTCAGGTGGTGTTGTAAGGATTTAAAAGAACTGTAAATAGACAACTATAATTCATAATTTTGTCACAGACTAAAAGTTTCCTATACGTTATACTAGTATTAGTTTTGTAAAAAAATATTATTTTAATAAAAAATTATTCTTAATATGTACTTTGAACTATCACGGTTTAAATTTACGAGGGGTGGATTCCTTATTGTTGAATGCAAAACTTTCTTTAATTTTTGAAATAGAAAAAAAGAGAAAAGAAATGTTTGAATGTGCCCGACAAAAGGGTATGCATTCGTTGGAATGTGTTCAGAAAAGTCAAGAATTAGATCGCTTGATTTTACAAGTTCAGCGACAAAAAATGAAGTTTGAATAAGACAAAAGCTTTGAATGACGAATGTAAGAATGTGATTGGGGCGTTTGAAGAAAAAATCATATTAAAAACTTATATATATATTGGTTTTAACGAAAAGATTGCGAGACTGAAAGTGTTCTTCCATTTTAATGGTGGAACACTTTTTTATTCTGTTTTAAATAGAGGAAGTAGATGGATTTAATTCTATGTTTTGTTACAAACCTATCGGTTAAAGGACGAATCGTTCTTTCTGATTAATTTGTAAGGAACAGCAAGCAGGATAATGAAAAAAATATGACAGGAAAATTTACATGATTTTACACATTTTATTTTACTCTAAAAATATACATATCTTAAGTAAGTATGTGGTTGAAGAAGGTGATAGACCCCTTGAAAATACGAAAAGCAATTATACCTGCTGCTGGTCTTGGGACCCGTTTTTTACCTGCAACAAAGGCGATGCCGAAAGAAATGTTACCTATAATTGACCAACCTACTATTCAATATATCGTTGAAGAAGCGGTGGAAGCAGGAATAAAGGATATTATTATTGTGACAGGTAAAGGAAAACGGGCAATCGAAGATCATTTTGATTATGCCTTTGAATTGGAAGAAACTTTGATTAAACGGGGAAAATTGGATTTATTAGAAAAGGTGCGGCATCCATCAGAAGTGGAGATTCACTACATTCGGCAAAAAGAACCAAAAGGGCTCGGTCATGCAATATGGTGTGCCCGAAAATTTATTGGTGAAGAACCTTTTGCAGTATTACTTGGTGATGATATTTTCGTTAGTGAACAACCATCCATCAAACAATTGATTGATGTGTTTAGGCAAAAAAGTGGAAGTGTGATCGGTGTCGAGCAGGTTGCCCCAGAAGTAACGGAGCGATATGGCATAGTCGAGCCCGGCATTTGCGAGGATCGTATATATGAGGTTTTGAATTTAGTGGAAAAACCTGTGAAAGGGCAGGCACCTTCCAATATTGCGGTTGTTGGTCGTTATGTGCTGACACCTGAAATTTTCCCAGTTTTAGAATTTCAACAGCCAGGCGCAGATGGAGAAATACAACTTACCGATGCTTTACAAACATTAAATCAGTTTCAACGTGTTTATGCTTACGAAATTGAAGGAAAACGATATGATATCGGTAACAAGATCGGTTATATAAAAACTTTGGTAGAATTTGCATTGCAGCGGGATGACCTTCGTGATGATGTGTTAAAGTTTGTGAAAGAGAAGTTGCTTAAGGAGTAAAGTCTAAGTTGTGTTGATGCTTGGAACGCATTGGGAAGATTATTATACGCAACAATAAAAAAGCTCCTTATCCAGGTAGTGACTCCGAAAAGTTAGATTTTTTACTCTACTTTTTGGGTACCATACCTATTCAAGGAGCTTTTCCTTTCCTTTTAAGAATTATAGTCAATTGCCGTATTGGTTGTTGAAATTTCCAGATGTTCTTTTAACATTTGCGAAGTTTCGGATACAGAATATTCATCCAGTGCAAAATAATAAACAGAGTCTATATACAAATCTTCACCGGATAATTTTAATGATTCGATGTTGGAGATCGACTTTGCATAGGGATGTAAAGCAACAATATTTTGGAAGGTCAGGTTTGTTGATAAATTGTCATCGAGACCGTCTAAAACCTCTCCGTATTTCGTGATGGAAGACAAGGATCCTGCTTTTCGAATAATGGCTTCAACGACTTCCTTTTGACGTTCATTTCGTCCAAAATCCCCCATCGGGTCTTGTTTTCGCATTCGCACATAAGCAAGAGCTTCTTCTCCATCTAGAGTTTGTCGTCCTTTATATAGCGTAATCGGCTTATTTTTACTATTTTTTTCTGTAAACGTAAACGGGACATTGACTGTGACTCCGTCTAAAGCGTCGACGATATCAATAAAGGCATTAAAATTCAACTTTACATAGTAATCAACGGGAATATCAAGCAATTCTTCAACGGTTTCAACGGCTAGATCTGGACCACCGAAAAAGTTGGCATTGTTAATCTTTTGGGTTTTGTATCCAGGAATGTCCACCCGTGAATCCCGCGGAATGCTTAATAACTTAATCGAATGATCATTTTTATTAAATGTGGCTAGCAATAAAACATCAGATCGACTTTTGGTTTCCCCAGGTCGTTCATCGACTCCGATAAATAATACGGAAAAATTATCTTTACCAGGATATACAGGTGTCACCCGTTTATCTGACATTTCACCACGGGTTAATTCTTGATGGGCATCACTTGTCACGTTCATCACTTTCAACACTAGATGTCCACCGTATGCGACGATCGCCAATAAAATGACGATAATCGGCGTAAGCAAAAACCATTTCTTTTTCTTCTTTTTTCTCCGTCTACGGAGTCTAGAATTTTCGACCATAGAAAATTCTCCTTTCCTATTGCGAAACCAAAGTCTCTAAATAGATGACCTCTCCTTCTCGAATATCTGCTTGGCCACTTGTTCGTTCTGTCATCCAGGTTCGGAAATCTTCTTCCTTCCCTTCCTCAACATATGTTTCAATTTCTACTTTATCTAAATAATGAATCTCTTTTATCGGATAATTCGATGAGCGTAATTCGTTTTCGATTTTTCCTAACCATGTATAATCAATTGTCGTATGCATGATCCGTGTTAATTTACGTTCTACAATGCCAACCGCCTTCAAACCTTCTGAAGTTGCTTTCGAATATGCGCGGACAAGACCACCTGCACCGAGTTTAATTCCCCCGAAATAACGGGTAACAACAACAACCGTATCTTTTACATTCATTTTCTTTAAAACTTCTAACATCGGTACACCAGCTGTTCCACTAGGCTCCCCGTCATCGTTCGCTTTTTGAAATTGGTCATGTTCTCCAACTAAGTAGGCCGAACAATTATGGGTTGCATCATGGTTCATCTTTTTTATTTTTTGAATAAAAGCTTGGGCATCTTCTTCGGTTTCAACGCGATCAACATAGCAAATAAAACGTGACTTTTGTATGACAATTTCATGTTCCCCATAGCCTTTCACAGTTAAATAGGCGTTCCGCATGTGAAATCGCCCCTCTCATGTAAATTGATCTTATTTTAAAAAATTATGCATAATTAAAGCAAACAGTTCGAAATTACCACATACCTTCTATTATATAGAGAAAAAATCACTGCTGCAATAAATGGTTGGTATTTCCTATAAGTAAGCCTATTAAAACATGATACAATAATATTAAGAACACTTATTACCAATAATTACTATCTTATTTTTACATGATTTATAATTTAATAATGTTACGATATGATTAGAATTATTTTTAGAAGTGAGTTTTCTTGGAGTGAATGAAATGACGGCAGATTATTTAAATGTAAAAACAATTGATAAAATCATTCAGAATATGATAGAGACTGTTGATCATAGTAAAACCGAAATCTTTGAAATTGGTGAACAGAGTCGAAACGATTATATGTCGATTATTGATGAAATTAAAAAAATTAAAAAAATGGTTATTGAAATTATTGAGGAAGAGGAAGCCCTTGATCGAGAAGTGCGTAAAGCCCGGAAACGACTTTCGGAAGTGAGCAAGTATTTTAATAAGTACTCAGAAGAAGAAGTCCGTCGGGCTTATGAACATGCTCACAACTTACAAGTCAAGCTGACGATGACAAGACAAATTGAAAAACAATTACGTAACCGACGGGATGAATTGGAACGTCGAATTGTAGGCATTCAAGAAACAATTGAACGAGCGGATCGATTAGTAACCCAAATTTCGGTTGTTTTAAATTACTTAACAGGCGATTTGAAAAATGTATCGGAAATCGTAGCTGATGCCCGTGAAAAACAAGAATTTGGATTAAAAATTATTGAAGCTCAAGAAGAAGAACGAAAACGGCTATCACGGGAAATGCATGACGGTCCAGCCCAATTGTTAGCGAATGTCATGATGCGATCGGATTTAATTGAAAAGATTTACCGTGAAAGAGGTATTGAAGAGGCACTCGAAGAAATTCGGGGATTAAAGAAAACGATTCGGGAGGCATTATACGAAGTTCGCCATATTATTTACGATTTGCGTCCGATGGCTCTAGATGACCTCGGGTTAGTGCCGACTTTAAAAAAATATCTCCAAACGGTGGAAGAGTACAACAAACATCGAAACATTTTCATTGATTTTGTCTTTATTGGGACTGAACGCCGACTCGATTCGAAGATGGAAGTTGCCTTATTCCGCTTGATTCAAGAATCGGTCCAAAATGCATTAAAACATGCAAACCCAACTGAAATTCAAGTGAAGCTAGAAATAAACGAAACGAAAGTATTGGCTGTAATTAAAGATGACGGTGCAGGTTTTGATCCAACCATTAAGAAGGAAGGCTCCTTTGGAATTCGTGGGATGAAAGAACGAGTAGAACTTTTGGAGGGAAAACTTAAGATTTTATCAGACAAGGGTTGTGGTACAAAAGTATTGATCGAAATACCGATAAAATAAGTATTATGGACCTAGTTTCGTTTGTAAAATATCATTTACAATGAATATAAAGAAAAAGGGTGTCAAGCTAACGAGGTTTACTTTGGATACATATTGATAGTGTTGCCTAGCCATTGGAAAGAGGGGGAATGAATATGACTACAAAAATATTAGTCATTGATGATCATCAATTATATAGAGAAGGAATTAAAAAAATACTAGAGTTTGAGAAAAGCTTTGAGGTCGTAGGAGAAGGTTCAGACGGAGATCAAGTAATTGAACTTGTACGTAATCATAAACCCGATGTTGTAATAATGGATATAAATATGCCGAATATGAATGGTGTGGAAGCTACACGTCAACTTGTGAGAACTTTCCCAGACACAAAGGTTATTATTTTATCCATTCACGATGATGAAAACTATGTTACTCATGCTCTTAAGACTGGTGCAAGCGGTTATTTATTAAAGGAAATGGATGTAGATGCTTTAATTGAAGCGGTTAAAGTTGTGATTGATGGTGGCTCTTACATTCATCCGAAAGTAACTCATAACCTCGTGAAAGAATTCCGTCGTCTTGCCGAAACGGCCAATAAATACCAAGCAAGTGGTGGAGCTAACGTAAACTATGAAGTAAGACGTCCTTATCATTTATTAACTCGCCGTGAATGTGAAGTCTTGCAGCTATTAGCGGAAGGAAAAAGTAACCGTAAAATTGGAGAACGTCTCTTTATTAGTGAAAAAACTGTCAAAAACCATGTAAGTAATATTTTACAAAAGATGAATTGTGAAGACCGTACACAAGCTGTGGTAGAGGCAATTAAAAAAGGCTGGGTAGAGGTAAAAATTAGTTAAATTATGATGAACGTTTTAACTGCTCCGATCTAGGGGCAGTTTATTTTTTTGGGAAAATTTTAACATAAGTATATATTAGGAACGGTTTTTTGAAAACCTTTTCAATAAATTGACAAAAAATGAAGGAAATCGTACATATTTGTAGAATTGTTTCCTGAGTAACCTCTTCCTTATTATCGTTATTAATAGTACAATGATACTTGTTTCTTTTTAGCACGACGTATAAATAAGATTAAAAAAAGGAGTGCATAATTTTGAAGACCGCTATTGTTACTGATAGTACGGCCTACATTCCAGAAGAGATTCGAATAGAACATCATATCCATATGATTCCGTTGAGTGTCATATTTGGAAATGAGTCATATAAAGAAGAAGTTGAAATGAAAGCGGAAGATTTTTACGAAATGATGCGTAGACAAAAAGAATTACCGAAGACTACACAGCCATCGACGGGGAAGTTTGTTGAATTATTCGAGAAATTAGCAAAAGATTATGATGCGATAATTAGTATCCATTTATCTAGTGGAATTAGCGGTACATATCAAGGGGCCGTTACTGCTGGTGAAATGGTTGAAGGGATTGACGTGTATCCTTTTGATTCTGAAAGCAGTTGTATGATTCAAGGGTTTTATGCATTGGAAGCAGCAAAATTGGCTCGTGAAGGTGTTAACCCTGAAGAGATTATGAAACGGTTGAACGAGCTGAAAGCGAAATCCCGGGCGTATTTTATGGTAGATGATTTGACGAATTTACAAAAAGGTGGTCGCTTAAGTGGAGCATCTGCTTTAATTGGTAGCTTGTTACAAGTGAAACCCGTTTTACATTTCGTTGATAAAGTCATAGTACCATTTGAAAAGATACGTACAAAGAAAAAGGCGCTAGCTCGTATAACAGAGCTGTTTGAAGAAGATGCGAAAAAAGGAACTCCGTTACAAGCTTGTGTCATCCATGCCAATCGTGAAGAAGAGGCAAAAGCATGGATTGCGGACATTCAGGAAAAATTCCCGAATGTGGAGTTTACCTTAAGTTATTTTGGGCCGGTGATTGGAACGCATCTTGGTGAAGGTGCTTTTGGTCTTGGGTGGATGCCGAAATAACTTTTACCAACCTTATCATTTTTCTATGGGAACTTGTGTGAAACCTGTTCCCTTCTCCTCATTTTTTCCTTATCCTTGTTTCCTCATGATTTTCCTTTTCCGATTAGCAAGTGTTCATCTGTTTTTTCCATTACAATTTATGAAAGTTGGTGAGGTGGTTTTTTGTTATTTTTAAAACAAGATCAAGAACTTGTGCCGCAAGTGTTGGTTAAAGGGGAGCACGCGGATGGTGAAATTGTACGGATTGGTGATGTCGATGAAGTAATCGAAAAACCAATTGATTTTATGTTTCCGTTTAATCTGGATCTCCAACACTTTTTAAGTGGACGGAGTTTGTTATTAGAGGAAGTCCCTTTTTCGATCGAAGAAATTCATGAACATGTTCAACATGGTTATGTTGTATATCGACAAGGGATTTTATCTGAAGCTGGGGGTTATCGTTGTGGTCGGTGTGGAAATCGAGAAATGCAACTGTTTTATTCTTTTCGATGTTCTCGTTGTAAAAATGTATGTGTGTATTGTCGGCAATGTATTATGATGGGCCGAGTTACGCAATGTACACCGTTATTAGAATGGAAAGGACCGACGCCTACATTTCAATATGATGATGTTTTAGAGTGGTCTGGAACGTTGTCTCCTTCTCAGGCGGAAGCGTCAGCAAAAATTAAAGAAGCAATTCGGGAACGTACGGATTTATTAGTTTGGGCGGTATGTGGTGCTGGAAAAACAGAGATGTTATTTGAAGGGATTGAAGAGGGGATGAGACTGGGTCTCCGAATAGCCATTGCAACCCCAAGGACAGATGTTGTTTTAGAATTGACACCCCGATTCCGCCGGGTTTTTCCAAAAGTTCCAATTGCCTCATTATATGGCGGGAGTGAAGATCGCCATTGTTTTGCCCCTCTTGTCATTACAACAACCCATCAATTACTCCGATTTAAAAAGGCTTTTGATGTCATGATTATTGATGAAGTCGATGCTTTTCCCTATGCTGCAGATGAAATGTTGCAACATGCGGCGGAGGCTGCTTGTACAAACAATAGTGCCCTTATCTTTTTAACCGCAACACCAAAGGAAGTTTGGCAACGGGAATGTTATAGTGGCAAGCGGAACTGTGTTATATTACCGGCTCGTTTTCACCGTCATCCTTTACCTATTCCGACGTTTGTATGGTGTGGCAACTGGCGAAAGGATATCGAAAAGGGCAAGATTCCGAAGTCTGTATTGAAGTGGTTTCAACAGCGGTTGGGTAGTGGAAAGCAGGCATTGATCTTTTTTCCTCATATTGAATTGATGGAGATGGCCTTGCCTCTCTTTCGTGAGTTTGATACTCGAATTGAATCAGTCCATTCCGAAGATCCTGCGCGTAAGGAAAAAGTGCAAGCCATGCGAGATTCTAAGATACCCATTTTATTAACGACGACCATTTTGGAGCGGGGGGTGACTTTTCCAAATATTGATGTAGCAGTAGTTGGTGCAGAAGATGACACGTTTACGGAAAGTGCATTAGTGCAGATTGCCGGACGTGTTGGCCGCAGTCCCCAATATCCCGATGGGAACATTACATTTTTTCATCACGGACAAACGCGGGCAATGATTCGCGCACGAAATCAGTTACTACGGATGAATCGTGATGCTCGTTCGAAGAGATTGGTGGATGGGTGACAATTTGGTGGGAAGTGTTGGGAAATTCGCACACTTTTTTGGTTAATCGCACAGAATTTAGCAATTTCGCACGATATTTTTCTGATTCGCACACCTTTGAAGTAATTTCGCACATAATTTGTTGATTTCGCACACTTTCATAAGGATTTCGCACAAATTGTAGATATTCCCACTTGTACAAACGGTAGTTATCATCCAAATTCGTTATTTTTCCATTAAAAAAGTAGAAAATAGGGGGTATATGTAACAATGATCATTAAAAAACGTGAAAAATCACAATCTTTGCAAACATACGAGGTATTACTTGAAAGATTAGATGTTTCTTTTCCTAAAAGAGAACTGATAGAAACTGATTATTTGATGTTTTTAACTGGTTTCAAAGGAGAAAAGTCGATTGATTACCCACTAACTTATCTGAATGAAAAATATTACCAAATCTTACATGACTTACGACTTTTTGATGGAAAACATTACTTTCAAATTGATACACTCATTGCGTCACAAAAACTATTAATTCCAGCTGAAATAAAAAATTACTCCGGTATATTAACATTTGACCCGGTTTTTAAACAACTCATTCGTAAAAACAATGATAAAGAAGAAGCCTTGCCGAACCCGGTTGTCCAAGTGAAAAGGCAGGCATACCATTTGAAACTGTGGTTGGAAAATTACAAATTTAAAAGTATACCGATAGAACCGATTGTCATCATGACAAATGAACGTGCCGTAATCAGGATGAATCATGCAAACAGTGAAGTTCCCCGAATTGTTACGACAACATCTACTTTCCCAGAAAAAATCGCTAATTTAGAAAGGCAATATTCAAAAGAAGTTTTAACAAGAAAAGATTTGAGAAAACTGACTAGAAGATTACTCAAACATCATCAACCAAATAATAAAAATTTATTACAACAATATGGAATTTCAAAAGATCATGTTACGAAAGGTGTTAAATGTGATCATTGTAAACGATACAGCATGGAACGAGGTCATGGTCATTGGATTTGTGGAAACTGTGGTTATAAATCAAAACATGCGCATGTAAAGGCATTGCGTGATTATGCACTATTGTTTGGAACTGAAATTACAATCAAAGAGGCGATGGATTTTATGCGGATATCATCTCGTTTTACGATGAGAAGAATACTAGATTCCCTTGGATTTGCTAAGGAAATGGTAAAAAATAAACTCGTATACACGATTGAACTGGAAGATTTGTAATTTTGGATGTTTAATTTTGATAAAAAAGTAGAATTCGCACAAGATATTACATTTTCGCACAAAATTTGGTCTGTTCGCACACATTAACTGCCAATTCGCACAAGAAAATAGGATTTCGCACACAATTTTAATTTTCCGCACACTTTACTTCGAAATTCGCACAAAACCCCAGTATAAAACCGATAAATTTATGATTATTTAACAAAAAGGTGGTGTTTTTTATATGTTTTTATTCAAAAACCCCCTTTGCCTATACTGTTTTCAACCCATTACCCCTAATTACACGTGGAAAACAGTCTTTCTTGCACAACTTAATCGATCCATTTGCAGTCATTGTGAAAAACAACTTATAAAAATTACTGAACCGACTTGTCGGATTTGTCACCGACCAAAGAATGAATTAAATCAACAATTTTTCAAAGGTGAACTTTGTCTTGACTGCATTCGATGGGAAGATGCTCCGAAATGGAAGGGGACGCTCACAAAAAACATATCTATTTACGTGTACAATGACTTTATGGCTGAACTAATTGCGAAATTTAAATATCGTGGGGATTATGCCTTGGCCAAAGTCTTTGCGGAAGATATTCGACAAGCCCTTCAAATCTTAACATTTGATCTCATTGTGCCTATTCCTTTAAGTGAAGTGCGGCTATATGAACGAGGTTTTAATCAGGCTGAGGCACTTCTTCTTGAAGCTGGCGTTACACCGTCCCACATTCTGAAACGAACTCATACAGAAAAACAATCAAAGAAAAATCGACAGGAACGAATCCACTTGCCACAAGTGTTTCAAATTCAACCAAATTCCAATCAAACGGCAACGTTACACCCTACAACAAATGTAATAAAAAATAAACACATCTTACTCGTAGACGATATTTATACAACAGGATCGACCCTCCGTCATGCAGCTCAAGTTTTAAAACAAGCCGGGGCAAAATCAATTCAATCCCTTACCCTTGCAAGGGGGTAAACTCATATACATCATGGCCAATTACAACAATTCCATTTAACAACTTACACTTCAAATGGTGTACAATTCATCCTAACCAGATTAAACATTTTAGGACTTTTGGACGATATAAATATAAAGAAAATTTTAGAAAGGTAGATCACAATGGATGTGGCCAACTGTTCGAAATGTAGTAGGTTATATATAAAAAATCCCGTCCGTGATATTTGTGATAAATGCTATAAAGAAGAAGAAATGGCTTACGATAAAGTTAGTACCTATTTAAAAAAGCGTGAAAATCGGACAGCGACGATGCTTCAAGTCGTTCAAGATACAGGGGTATCTGAAGATCTTATCCATAAATTTATTAAACAAGGTCGTATTAAACTTGTCCAATTTCCAAACCTTACATATCCTTGTGAAACATGTGGGAACCCGATTCAAACAGGCAAACTTTGTGAGCAATGTTTGACTGAACTGCGAAAAGACTTGGAAATATTTGAAAGGGAAGAACAACGACAAAAAGAACTAGAGGAAAGAAAAGTATACTTTGTAGTTGATGAAAAGTTTAGAAAACATCAATGAAATCCATTTAGTTTTACCTAGTCCAAAAGATTTGATCCATTACCGAAATAGTCAAATGTATTCATTTTGTTTGAAATTGCTTCCAGTCGTTAAACTTCCATCATGAAATGTCGATATAACATTTAGCTAAGAATGAACGAAAGTGAGGAAAAACAGATGAAAATACAAAACTACGGACCATCTGGCCTCAATCCTTATAAACGGGAGATGCAAACAACAGAAACATTAAAGAAAAACCCAACAAAAGCAAATGACAAATTAGAAATTTCTTCGGAAGCCTTAAAGCTTCAACAACAATCAACAGATCCAGTACGACAAGAAAAAATAAACAGTTTAAAAAAACAAATTCAGAACGGTACGTATCAAATTAATCATCAAGCATTAGCAGAAAAAATATACAATCATTTTCATAACAAAAAATAATATCGATCGGGTTTACAAATTTAAATAAGGAAAAGGTGAGGGCAATGGATTTTACAACTTTAATTACGATATTAGAAAAAGAGCTGACATTATACAAGAGTTTATATGAGATCACGATACAAAAAACGGACATCGTTAAAAAAGGTGATGTTCAAGCCCTCAATCAATTAATGACGAACGAACAAAAACATGTAACATCCATTACGGCTTTAGAAAAACAACGGATTACAGAATTAAATAAAATATTTCCGGAAAGAAAAGAGAACTTACCAACAATTAGTGAATGTATTCAAGTCGCCCAAGGCAACCAAAAAACAAAATTACAAGAGATCTTTCAACAATTAGTTAAAATCTTAGAAGAAATAAAAGAACAAAACAGACTGAACCATGAACTTGTCAAACATTCACTTCAGTTTGTTAACTTCTCACTTAATCTGTTCCGACCTAAATTCACCAACTATAATTACGGACCGAATACTGACAAGCAACAAACAACGACATCATCCATATTCAATTCTGAAGTTTAAATAGAGATCGGAGGCACAAGCATGGTATCTACATTCCATGGACTAGAAACGGCAAAACGAGCGTTAACTGCCAGTCAATCAGCGCTATATACAACAGGCCACAATATTTCCAATGCCAATACACAAGGTTACACAAGACAGCGGGTTGATTTTCGAACAACGAATCCATACAACGCACCATATGGACAAATTGGAACAGGCGTCGAACCAGGACAAGTGATTCGAATTCGGGAAAACTATCTCGATGTGCAATATCGTACAGAATACAA
Organism: Heyndrickxia coagulans; assembly: GCA_902796085.1. Classification (GTDB taxonomy): domain Bacteria; phylum Bacillota; class Bacilli; order Bacillales; family Caldibacillaceae; genus Pallidibacillus; species Pallidibacillus thermolactis. The sequence continues at coordinate 349 of CADBNU010000106.1, read as the reverse complement.
TAAATTCGGATATTATAGTTCCATTTCTCAAGCATTGGCCAAAATGGAAGATATCATTCATGAACCTTCTGATACCGGGCTTCAAGCGGTAATGGATAAATTTTGGAATTCATTACAAGATTTGGCGAACAACCCGCAAAACTCAGCAACACGTCAAGTCGTTGCATCAAATGGAAAAATGTTTGCGGAAACGTTGAATTATTATTCTAACTCTTTAGTGCGGATTCAAAGTGATCTTGGTCAAGAAATTGATGTAAAAGTCGGAGAAATTAATGCCATCATTTCCCAAATTGATGAATTGAATAAACAAATTGCAACGGTAGAACCCCATGGAAAATTACCGAATGAT
>CADBNU010000105.1 GCA_902796085.1 Heyndrickxia coagulans | reverse complement strand
GGAATTTATACTTTAGAACAAATGATCAAATTTATAGATACATTAGATTATTCTAGTATCGATCAAACATTAAAATTACGATAAAGAGAAAGAGCTTAATCAAATTGATTAAGCTCTTTTTCTTTATTATTTTTGGTGGGATATCTGGTGGGATATCGTTATTTTTTGTAACAGAGAATTTCTTGTTGCAAAGAGAATAACAAACGATATTATCAATAGCAAAGATGCAATCATAAAAGTTAACAAAATATTAAAGATGTCTGCTATTACTCCTACCGCAGCTGTTGCAAGCCCGAATACCAATGTTATTAATGCATTCTGAGCTGTATAAATTTTAGGCAGTAAACGATCACCAACTGTTGACTGTAAAATGGTTTGAATAGAGATCACTTTTAATTGATCAAATAATCCATTCAATCCAATTAATATTAATGCAAGCCACGGAAGATTATTTAATCCAAATAAAAGCGTAGTAAGAAAAACCATAAAGCTACCTATCAATATTGTTGGAATTAATTGCTTGTTTATCCAAGACCATTTATATCCTATAAAACCAGCAAGCAGTATGCCAACAAATAATGAAGTATTCAAGTATCCCCACCAGTGTACTCCTACTTCAAGCCGTTTTTGAATAAAAACATAAAGCACGGCTGACAACCATACAGTACTTGCCATCGCCTCAAATAGAATAATTAAGTGAATAATTCTCAAATTTTTGCTCTTTATAATTAAATTCCAACCCTCTATCAAAGAATCTTTTAGAGTTTTAGGCAGATGGGAATCAGATAAATCTTTTTGTTTCCTGTCTCGAATTAAACTCATAAACAAAGTAGATATTATGTAAAAAATAAAAGTGATCCAGAATACCCATTTTGAGTTTAATAAAGAAAGAATAATCCCCCCTACAGCCCAACCTCCTAGCCTAATTGTCTGATCTGTAATAGTGACTAAGCTGTTTGCTTTGACAAGATGATCTTCTTCTACTAATCGCGGAATCATTGAATTTCTTGAAGGATTTGCCCATCCATCTAAGAAAGATATTATTCCAATCATTAGAAATAATATATAAATATTGTTTACACGTAAAAAGTATATAGTATAGATTATCAATAGAAAAAGGAAAACTGTTTTCCAAAACTGTGAAAACACAAGTATCCTTTTTAAAGGATGTTTATCAATTAATAATGGAGCAATTATCCCACTTACAAATGCTGATAGAGTATTGATTAAAGGTACTAGTGATACGAAGAAAGTGGAATCTGTTAAAGAATATACTAGTGAAATTAACGCGACAATATAAAAAACGTCTCCAGCATTGGCTAAACTTTGGCCAATGATGAGATACAAAAAAGACAAGTTATTCTTCAATATGATTAACTCTCCTTTATTTAATTTTTAGTCTATAAGCTTTATTTTTGTATAAAGGCATTAATCACATTGGACAATAACTCCTTCCCATCAAAATATAAACATGATCATTTTAACTTTTTTGGAATATTTTGTAAATACCTACTGTATGAATTCAACATGAGTAACCCGAAACACGTCTGTTTAAGGAGGATTTACTTAATTACCTACTTAATGAAAAACTTGAAATTATAACTGCGCAAAGTTATAATTGGATTATGATACTTACTGGATTTTTCTCACTCAATTATTTTTGAGTGGTTAGTTTACTCTCCATTTTTCTGGAGAATGAACTAACATAAAAATTTTTATTTCTTATCCATTTTCAGGATATAGAAGGTTTGTAAAAAGTTTTTATTTGTATGTATTAAAAATTTCATAGATAGATTGTGTATGTGTATAAAAACCAATTGGCGCTTTATATTTAAAAAGCGTATCAATTGGTTTTTTTATTTATAAAAAACTTCTAAGGAGTGTTTTATTTAAATGAAAACAACAGCAGTAGGAACGAAATATGGAATCCTTGTCAAATTTAATCCTAATAAATCAACAGTATCAATTAGCTCAGTTGTAATTGATAACAATAGCAACACAAGTTTATTTGGCAGAATAATCGATGCAGATCTTATTGATGTTGCTGAGTGGGATGAAAATATTGACATAGTTGTTAATGACGAGGGTTTGTTGGTTGAAGGAAACCTAGTTTATGACATTAAAACACCTAATGGAAATATTCAATTAGCAGGTGATCTACTATTTTTGAAAAAAGAATTTCAGGAAGATGGGATTAAACTAGTTGGAATGGATTCTGGCGAAGCCCTTAAAATGCTAATTGATTTACAAGGTGCTATTAGGGTTATAGGAGTGACAAGGGGGTTTTAAAGATTCAAACGAAAGAAATTTTAGATGATGTAAGAATGAAACAGATTTTTATGTTCGCAATTAACACCATTTACTCAATTGAACAAGCATTGGATTTTGTAATAGCAAAAGTTGAAGTAGATGATACCTACTATCAAATCTACATTAAAAATAATGATTTACCTTCTAAAGATATGCTTGTTAAAGTCAATCGACATATTGAGTTTATGACTATTTATATTCAGGCTAACGGTTGGCGTGAAGCAGTAAATGTACAATTAGAATCTGTTTTAAAAGAAATACAAACCAACGAACTGCTAAATCAAAAAATAAGAATGTTAGAAATGTAAAAAGGTGGGATAAGTTAGTGCAATCTATTGTAAGCTACCCCGATAGAGGCAAATGGGGCAATTCTTCTTATAGAGGGAATTGCACCGGTCATTTAATTAAAGACCTAATCCAACATTTCTACCCTAATTCCAAACCTCAGAAATTTATCGAAGTGTTTTCAGGGGGTGGAACAGGGTTAGATGTTGCAAAGGAATTAGGCATTACGAATAGTGTACACCTTGACCTAAATAACGGATGGAATGCCCTGATTGATCAAATCCCTTTCGCGTCTGATCTTTGCTATTCTCATCCTCCATATTGGGATATTATTCGCTATGAAACCCAAAGAGGTAATTATCATCCAGACGATTTAAGTAACATAATGAGTTACGATGAATTCATTGCGAAATTGGATATGGTGAATGCAAAAATCTATCAAAGTCTTGTGAATGGTGGTCGTCATTGTATTTTGATCGGTGATGTTCGGAAACGTGGGAAATATTATTCGGTCATTAAGGACATGACTTGGTTTGGAGATATAGAAAGTCATGTTATAAAAGTTCAACATAATTGTTTATCGAATAATAAAGTCTACTCAAATAACAATTTTATACCGATCGTTCACGAACATTTACTTGTGTTCAAAAAGAATGAAGTATGGGCTGTTAATCTGAAACGAACAACAACCAAAACATTTGATTTACGCCAGTTTAAGAATATTACTTGGCGTGACTTGGTTCAAGGTGCAATACAATGGCTTGGTGGACAAGCTACTTTAAAGCAAATTTATGAGGTTACAGAAAATAGCAAAAAAACTCAAAAAAATAAGCATTGGAAGGAAAAAATTCGCCAAACTTTACAACTCCACGAGAATTTTTATCCAATTGAACGTGGAGTGTGGGGTCTAAGAATTAATGTTTAATAATGTTGTTGGAGTGATTTATGTGCAATTTTTCAGAGGGTTAATCAATGGAATCTTATTGAGTATTCCATTATGGTTGTCCATTTTTGGATGGATAAAAATTTTTAACAATGTAAATTAAAAAGATAGAGATATAAAAAAATCAAAGGAGAGCTATTATGTTTAAGAAACTAAAGAAGAAACTAAAGACTTTACCAAAAAAGGCAAAGGTTTTAATCATTTTATTTCTATTCATAATAGGATTCCTATTTTTACCATTAATTCTTTTTTTAATACTAATGGTAATGTTTATAGTAGCCTATTCACTAACAACTATAGTACCTATTGCAGTAACAGTATTATTAGGTTTTAAACTTTCAAAAAAATTATTGCCTTTCACCAAAGCTAAAATTTAACAAGAAAAAGATTCAGAGATACGAGATTAAATGGTTACCAGGACTACGTTCTTTTCGTGCAAGAAAAGCGTAGTCCTTTTTCTATTGTATAAATAATCAATATCCATTAAAATGTTTTTTAAAAGTGTACGGTACACCAAAGATGATGTATAAAATTTTGTGTAAGCAAATTTCTAGATAAATAAAAATAGGTAGGGTATTCTCAGATTTGCGACCAAACAAATTG
>CADBNU010000104.1 GCA_902796085.1 Heyndrickxia coagulans | reverse complement strand
GCAAGTCGATCCGAATCGTAAAACGCCGGCGATTGAAATGGCTGATGGGGTAGACTATGTAGCCGCAAATAAGCCAGTTCTTTTAGGTCACCACTTTGCAACGATTGCTGGAGGAGGACCTATTGTTGGACCAATAACGGCTGCCGTTTTTGGTTGGATCCCAGCGGTATTTTGGATCATTTTAGGAAGTATATTTTTCGGAGGTGTTCATGACTATACATCACTTCAAGCTTCTATTCGTCATAAAGCGCAATCAATTGGAACAATTATTAAAGAATATATAGGTAAACGTGGACAAACGCTATTCTTATCTTTTTCAATCGCTACTATTATTCTGATTGTCGGTGTTTTCTGTGTTTTAGTTGCTGATACATTTGCTGCTCAACCTGCTGCTGCTACAGCTTCATTATTGTTTATAACCGTAGCAATGATATTTGGATTTGCAGTAAACCAAATGCGCGTGAATTTTGTAGTAGCAAGTATAATTGGCGTCATTGTTATGTTTATGTGTGTTTGGTTAGGTATTCTTTTCCCTATTCAATTTAGTGCATCTGTATGGATTTTTATTTTACTTATATATTCATATGTTGCTTCAGTCTTACCAGTTTGGGTTCTATTACAACCTCGTGATTACTTAAACTCATATTTACTGTACGGAATGATGTTAGGTGGATTTATCGGAATTATAATTACCAATCCAACCATTCAAATGACTGGATTTACAGGATTCTATAATGATACTTTAGGTCCACTGTTCCCGATTTTATTTATCACTATTGCGTGCGGTGCAATTTCAGGGTTTCATTCTCTTGTTGCCAGTGGAACAACAGCAAAACAGCTTGATAACGAGAAAAATGGTCGTTTTATTGCCTATGGTGGTATGTTAATTGAAGGTTTTCTCGCTATTATCGTTATTATATCAGTTGCATATTTAACATCTGGTGCATTTTCAGAGCGTTTAGCTGAAGCCGGAGGTCCAATTCCAACCTTTGCGTTAGGATTAGCCTATTTTATGAATGCCTTTGGATTACCAGAGGCTACGGGTGTTACCTTTGTTTCTTTGGCAGCCTCTGCTTTCTTAATGACAACTTTGGATTCGGCAACTCGCTTGGGTAAATATGCTGTACAAGAGTTTGCAGAGGGAAGAAGTAAGTTTTTCCATAATCAACATGTAGCAACCGTTGTTATTGTTGTAGGTGCAGCTGCATTAGCTTTTTCCGGAACTTGGGCAGACCTATGGCCACTATTTGGATCTGCCAATCAAATGTTAGGTGCATTGGCATTAATGGCCGTCAGTGCATGGTTAGTTAAAAGAGGCATTAAATCCATGTTCACACTTATTCCAATGGTATTCATGTTTATTTTAACGCTTTCAGCGCTTGGCGTTTTAATGTATCAAAACTTTGCGACTAGTAACTGGTTATTAACGATTTCTGGCTTCATTTTATTTGTACTATGTGTATTCTTAATAATTGAAGCTTGGAACTCTTTTGTATCAAATAGGAAAGATACATCTGTGAAGGCATAATTTCCTGTATTTACAAATGATGGTAGTATGGATTCAATAATATCCTACTACCATTTCTTTTTATGATCATACATGCTTACCAAAGTAAATTATATAACTTTCGTTCAATTAAGTTCGTATCAAATGAATGAGTTTCTATGTCTCGACCATATTGCCAGCCCCACACATTTGCTCGACTCGATGGTTTAATCGGATTGAAAGGGGGGGATTCAGAACGTTTTGTAGCCTCTAGTTCAGGTGCTGCACTCCATAAGATTAATTGATTCGCTACTTTTGGATCGTTACGAATAGCATTACAATAGGCAATGTTAAAGTCACCTTGTACAGGATTATAATATATTCCCGACCGATAACCACAAGGGATGAGAACATCAACATATCCTCTAATCCATTCATCATCAATAAGAACGAAAGGTTCGACACTAGCAAATAATATAGTACCCTCAGGAATGGCAAGTCGTCTTGCATGAAAAATGGTATTGATGCCTACCGTTCTTCCTTGTTGGTAACCAACTGCTTCTTTAACACCATTATAGATCGGTAATACTTTTGTTCCATTGTTGTGTAGTAGCTCAACTTCTTCTTTTGTTAGTCCTTCGGCACGACCTTGGACAGTAGATAAAGATCGTCCCCAAAATTCTGGTTTTCCGAAATTATACATAACGTAATGATACAATTCATTTGTCACTTTAGTAGCTGAATCAACTCCCCAATGGGCACACATAAAAAAACCTCCATTCAGATCAAACAAATAGGCTTTTATACCATATCATATGGGAGGTAGTGAAATTCAGCTACATGATTTTTCATAAATGTTAAAAATATAATGTATTATTTTCCATAAATTCCTATATAGGGACTAAAATGTTAATGATGGACGATCAGGCAATACAAAATAATGGCATACTGATCAACCTTAATGGAAAGATCAATATGCCATTACGTTCAACTAGTTATCAAATTTTATCACTGCTCTTCTTTCCCACGGTCTGCCTTTCCAACGTTTCAAGGCAAATAACCCACGAACCCATTCATCAATACCTTGGGCAAGCCATATACCAAGTAGTCCTAAACTGAAGGTAATACCAAATAAATAACTAAGGCTAACAGCTAATCCCCACATACAAATAATTCCAATGACGACAGGGAATCTAACATCACCAGCTGATTTTAAAGCTCCCATTAGGACAATATTCATTGCTCGACCTGGTTCTATAAAAACAATTGCCCATAAAACTGGTAATGCAACTGCAATAATTTCCGGATCGCTCGTAAATACTTTCAATAACGAATCCCCGACTAAGGCGATGAGAAGAGACGAGAGTAATGAAACGAACATAGAAATTTTTAATGTTTTGATTCCTCTTTTTACCGCTTGATCAAATTGTTTTCCGCCGATATATCGAGCAATTAAGATTTGTGTTCCTTGAGCAATAGCCATTGTAAATAAGAAACAAAGCATCGATAAATTTAATATATAAACGCGAGCAGATAGGGCTGCAGAACCAAGGATGGCAACAAAACTTGTAATCATAATTTGTGAAAATTGATAGGAAAGGTTCTCTCCTGCTGAAGGTACACCGATAGATAATAAGTTTTGGATATCTTTCTTGTTAAATTTAATAAAATCAGTGATTGCAATTTTCAAAGCTAATCGTTTATTTACAATGAATATGAAAGCAAAGACAGCGAAAATACGTGCAATGACAATAGACCATGCAACACCGGTAACACCGGTAATAGGTAAACCGAAAATACCGGTAACGGATAGTATATTTCCTATAACACTAATACCGTTCATGATGACGGTGATTACCATTGCGTCTTTTGTATGTCCGTGACTGCGTAAGATAGCGCTAAATGCCAGCGAGATCGCTTCTAAAAACAAAGAAAGACCTGTAATTTTTACAAATGTAGCAGCATATTGAAGCACTTCACCTTCCAAGCCGTAAAAGGCAAGGAATGTGTCACAAAAAATAATAGCGATAATTGTAACTCCGATTCCAACCCATAAGTTAAAACCAATACTGGATCGGGCAAGTCGTCTCGCTATATCAAGACGATTCGCTCCAATGTTTTGACCAATTAGAATGGTCGCTCCAATTGCTGTAATATTAAACACTAATATGGCAATATTCAATATCTGGTTGGCAACTCCAACGCCTGCTACAGCATTATCCGAATAGTGACTTAACATGAGCGTGGCAATAATCCCAATGCTCATGTGTAAAGAAAGTTCAATAAATAATGGCCAAGTTATACTAAAAAGCGACTGGTCTTGATATTTATTTTTTTCTTGTGTCATCGTTTTTCCCGTCCTTTTAATAAATTGACTACAAACCATTATTCTATATCTTTTTATGGAAAAATGTAATCGAAAAATGCAACAAAAAAAGAATTTTTTTATGGTGATTAGGAGTGGGAAATAATCGCTATAATTTGGATAATAGATTCCATATGTAAAGCATATTTTTTATTATATAGATTTTTTTATTAGTGACAGATCAAATTTCATGAAATAAAGAATGGTAAATTCAATATTACAGTTGGTATATTGATTTATTAAAGGAGAGATAAATTTGCTATATGGATACCCATATCGAAATTCAATTCCTATTCAGGTATCACCACGAAGGGAAGTCAATGTAATTACGATTAGTGGAGAAGGAATGGTTTTGGTACAACCGAACGTTGCTTACATCACAGTTGGAGTTGAGACAGAAAGTAAAAATCTGCAGG
>CADBNU010000103.1 GCA_902796085.1 Heyndrickxia coagulans | reverse complement strand
CCTAAACCAATTTATATGCCTAAACCACCTCAACCAATCATACCAGAGATTGACATTAATAATTATTATTTATTAAACATGCAAAAAATGAATATCGAGCAACCACAGCCTGCACCACAACCTGTACAACCAATCCTAGAAGTTCCTGAACTGCCAGAAATACCTAAGGAAGAACCAATAAAAGAAGAACCTGTCAAAGAAGAACCTGTTGCCCCTGTTCAGCCGCAAATGTACGTTCAACCAATGCCATGTCAACCATGCTATCCGATCACACCAGTACTTCCTGGTTCAGGATTACCATGTATGCCAATACCGTGTTATCCGATAGGATATGCTCATGGATGGGGTGGTCATCAGCCATTTATGGGAGGAGTATATCCGCAAATGATGCAAACCCAAATGGGTCAAGAGATGGCAACATACGATCCTTCTATGATGTATCAGCAAACACCGACCAATGAAGGGATGTATAGTTCAAATACTGGAGATCAATCGATGTGGCAACAGCCGCAAAATCAAATGAATGTACAACCAATGTATGATGATTATGACAATAATGATTATAACAACGATGATCAGAACGATTATGATACGGCCCAACTGCCTATGTCACAGATCCAAGGTGCTTATAATATGAACGATATGAACCCAGGAGGAATGCCGCAATGGGGTTTGCAACCAATGTATCCTACAATGATGCCGCATTATCCGATGCATCAGCCAATGTATCCAATGACGCAACAGTCTGATTGTGGTTGCGGATCTCATCAACTAGTAGGAACGTATGGTCCAGAGACAACGTCACAACCGTCACATTTACAATTTCCGACAGGAGGTTTTGTAACTCCGGATATGATGGGCGGTATGCCCATGCAACAACAAGGGGATGGACTGATGTATAGTAATCAAATGCCACAAACGATGTACGGTACAACTCCTTATTTTGGTCCGATGTCAAATGGGCAAGTTCAAGGTATGGATATAAACTATCCATTTAATCAGTACAGACCTGAAGACGATTATGATGAAGACGGTGAATAAAAGAAAAATGAAGCTAAAATTTGTAAGTATGAGCGGATGAACAAGTGTTCATCCGCTTGCTTTTTTAATAGGAAAAATAAATTTACAGGTTTTAATTTAATGAATTAGGAAAAATTAATAAAGAAGTGTAAATACATTGATAAGGGTGAGAAAAATCAATATGAAGATTCGAATATTCATTATGATTGTCCTCATCATACTAGCAATATTAGATTTGTTTGTTTTTAAGAAAGGTACAATTAAGGTACACGCTGAAAATGGAACAAATATTGAACAACAAGAACTTGATGAGCTTCAATTCAAATTACAATTACTATATATTGACGGTGAAGTTACCGGAGAAGTAATAAAAGAGGATGTCAATGATATTGAACAGTTGTGGAATGAATATAAAGATTGGCATTTAGTTGAGATTAATGTCGATCACATTATTTTTGAAAAAGAAATTAACGATATTTCACCAGTATTGAAGGCAAATGGTTATTTTGGTCTCACGGATGAAGGGATGTTAACCGTTTTTTATGGTAAGCCGGAAAACAACAACAAGATTCGCTCATTCTATCAAATTGACTTAGAAAAATTAAAAAACATCCAACGTGAGCAATTAAAAAAGGGCATTCCCGTTCAATCTAAGGAAAATTTTCAACATATCTTTAATACCTTTAAACAATATAAGAAAACAGCCTCACAATAACCTACAAATTTCGTAGATTCTTTTCCGTAAAATTGCACGATATAGCCATTTTTTGCATGGTTATGTAGTGCAATTTTTTTATGTCTTAGTGGAATTCCAATCCTGTAATTTCAATATTGCTTCGAAAAGTATTTTTAATATGGTAAAATAGTCTAGGTTATATAAACGATCAATCATCGAGGTAATAAAAAATACCAAGTCACTCTAACACCTCAAATAAAAACTCTTCGAATGACTACCATTGATTTCCAAATTGCGTGGAAAGGAAAATGCACAATGAAGTACATCACGATTGAAAATTTAGTTAAAACTTTTTCACTTGAAGTTCTTGCAGGCGAGAAAAATTTAGATAAGAAAGTAACGAAAGCAAGAACATATCGACCTGGACTTGAGTTTACCGGTTACTTTGAATATTTCCCACAAGAAAACATTCAAATTTTAGGGCGGAAAGAAGT
>CADBNU010000102.1 GCA_902796085.1 Heyndrickxia coagulans | reverse complement strand
TCTTCCGCCAATACAATCCGTATCATCTTTCTCCCCCTCTAATTACTATGCATATCGAATCATCATTGATAACCTACAAGTGGGACTTGAAACTGAAGCGTAGTACCAGGATTAGATTCAATATCTAATTGTCCATTGACAAATTCTAACCGTTCTTTCATTCCCTTTATTCCATTTCCATCACTTTGTTTCCAGTTTTTTTGAATACCAATACCATTATCTTTTACTTTAATTTTTACTTCTCCTTTTAACTGCTCAATGACAATCTCACATTTTGTCGCTTGACTATGCTTCACGACATTTGTTATTGCTTCTTTTAAACACATGCTCAACACATGTTCTGAAAAAGTAGGTACCTCTTTTAAATCTGGATCTCCGATTATTTTATAGTCGATTTCTGCCAGTTCTAACATGTGTTTAATTCTAACGATTTCCTCTTTAACTTTCGTTCTTTTCATCATGGATACAAGATCACGAACTTCATTCAGAGCTGTTTTTGCAGTTTGATTGATATCTTGAATTTCTTTCGTTGCCCGGTCTGGGTTTTTTGTCATTAATTTTTCAGCCAAGTCACTTTTTAAACGGATTAATGATAGCTTTTGTCCTAATGTATCATGTAAATCACGTGCAATACGTTCCCGTTCTTCAATGATTAAAAGCTCAGCAATTTTTTTATTCGCATCTGCCAATTGGCTTTCCAAATGAGCCCGTTTATTTCGATTATACATCGAAATTGGCAGCAAAATAACGCCGACAACCGTAATGATAATAAATGGAATTTGTGTTAGAAATGTTTCTGTTTGGATAAAAAAACCAACTAATACAGACGTAATGGATGTGACAAGATGAATAATATATAAAGTAATAAAACCAACTCTATTTTGAATATTCCCAATAAAAAACGCTAAAAAGAGTGAAAAATAAACATAACCAAAATATAATGTCATGCCGACATTAATAACCATTTCAATGGCAACTGATACATAAACGGTCCAGCCTTTTTTAATGAAATTTAATTGATAGGCAGCAAAAAATAAAACGATGGTGATAATGCCAAAAATAATTTCTAATGGTGAGGAATTTATAATAATGAAATAGAATGGTAATAGACAAAACACAATCCAAATAAAAATACTCAAACCCGTATTTTTCGGAATTAGTTGATAGCCAATTTGCATAAAATCTCCCCATTTTCCAGTTCATTTTTGTCAGTATAAGAAAATTCAGTACATCTAACAAGTCATATATATTGTTGCACATGATATTTAATTTGCAACATATGATGAAAGGGGGTCCTTAGTCAAAATATTGACTTTTGGACCCCCCTAACACCATTTAATTTTTCTTCTTATTTTTTTGGTAAACTAACTTGCACTCTTGCCATCTGTGTCTTTTCTTGTCTTTCCCTCTCCATCGATTTAAATTCCTTGAAACTTACAAACTTTTTATTATCTGGGTCATATAATCGAAAACGAATCGATTTAAAACTTTCGGGAATTGTAATCGTTGTTGCCTTTTGTAATGGTGGTGTTGATTCGTGTGCTTCTTCTAAATAATAATTCGGGATTTTTGGTGCTAAATGATGAACATGGTGATAGCCAATATTACCAGTTATCCATTCCAAAACTTTCGGTAATTTATAATATGAACTTCCTTCGACAGCTGCTTTCACATAATCCCATTCATCCTCATTTTCAAAATAAGAATCTTCGAACGTGTGTTGAATATAAAATAGCCAAATTCCTACAGCAGCTGCTAAATACATGATCGGAAATTGTACAGCTAGAAAAGTTTGCCAACCAATACCCCAAATAAATAAAGCATAAATGGCAACGATGGAAATATTAATGAGATAGGTGTTATAACGCTCCCGTTTTGGTGCACCTTTACGATTAAAGCGATTCGAACCAAAAAGTAAGAACAGTGGTCCTAATCCGAATAAAACAAACGGATTGCGATACAGTCGGTAACCAAGTCGCAACCAAAAACCTGCTTCCCTGTATTCTTCAATGGTCATAACCCAAATATCACCGTCACCTCTTTTATCTAAGTTTCCACTCGTTGCATGGTGAAGAGCATGACTTCGTTTCCATTTTTCAAAAGGAAAGTGGGTAATAATACCTGTCAAGGTCCCAACAATTCGATTCGCTTTCCCACTTTTAAAAAAGGACATATGGGCACAATCATGAAAAATGATAAAAATTCGTACAACAAAACCTGCGGCAATTATAGAACAAACAAGACTTAACCAAAAAGAAACAGATAAACTTTTATAGGCAAAAAACCATAGCATTATGAAAGGAACAATCGAGTTAATTAATTGAAAGATACTCTTTTTTGTTTTAGTCTTCGCAAAGGGAGCAACACTTTTTCGCAATTGAATTTGCTTTTTCTTATCTTTATTCATTGTGACCTCCTCAATACTCTCAGTCTCTTTATTTACAATAGAATAAATACCCTTTTATGGGTAGACATAAATGTCAGGAGGAGGGGATGACAAATGTCATATAGACTTTGTCTAAGAATACAATTAAATTAGAAGGCAATATTTTTTATTGAGATTCTTGTTGTTTTACAAATTTAAAGTTATAAATTGACATTTCAACACGTATCGGCTATGATTTTTGGTATATTATAGTTATATATTTTGAAGTAAATGGATATAGTATTTGAAAATCATATATATTGCATTGATGGAAAGGAGTACTTAGAACGCTCTATAAAAGCGAACCTAGGATGGTGCGAGCTAGGGTATAGAGCACTAAGGAAGGCGTTCCGGAGCAATTATTTTCAGAGTGGCTACATTTGTAGCAAATAGGGTGGAACCGCGGGTAAACTCTCGTCCCTATGCTTTCATGGCATAGAGTCGGGAGTTTTTTCTTTTATTTAAAAAAAGGTGCACATCGCCTTTATAAAATCAGAAAATCATTATAAAAATAAACATAAAGGAGACATTGACAATGGCAGTATCAATGGAACAAATTGTTTCGCATGCAAAACACAGAGGTTTTATTTTCCCTGGATCTGAAATTTATGGCGGACTAGCCAACACTTGGGATTATGGTCCACTTGGTGTTGAATTTAAAAATAATATTAAACAAGCATGGTGGAAAAAATTCGTCCAAGAATCTCCATACAACGTTGGATTAGATGCAGCAATATTAATGAATCCACGTACTTGGGAAGCATCTGGTCACCTTAGTAACTTTAACGACCCGATGATCGACTGTAAGAATTGTAAAGCCCGTCACCGTGCGGATAAATTAATTGAAGAAGCTCTACATGAAAAAGACATTGAATTAATCGTAGACGGACTTCCTTTCGAAAAAATGGAAGAACTTATAAAAGAACATGAAATTGCTTGTCCTGATTGCGGTAGCCACAATTTTACAAATATTCGTCAGTTCAATTTAATGTTTAAAACATTCCAAGGTGTTACTGAAACAAGTGCGAACGAAATCTTTTTACGTCCAGAAACTGCTCAAGGTATTTTCGTGAACTTTAAAAATGTACAACGTACAATGCGCAAAAAATTACCATTCGGTATTGCCCAAATTGGTAAAAGTTTCCGTAACGAAATTACACCAGGTAACTTCACATTCCGTACACGCGAATTCGAACAAATGGAACTTGAATTTTTTTGTAAACCTGGTGAAGAATTGAAATGGTTTGAATACTGGAAAGAATATGCGGAAAATTTCCTTGTTTCTCTAGGTATGAAGAGAGAAAACTTACGCTTACGTGATCATGAAAAAGAAGAACTATCTCATTACAGTAATGCCACAACTGATTTTGAATATAAATTCCCATTTGGTTGGGGTGAGCTATGGGGTATTGCATCAAGAACCGATTATGACTTAAAACGGCATATGGAATATTCTGGTGAAGATTTCAAATATCATGATCCTGAAACAAATGAGAAATATATTCCATATTGTATTGAACCTTCTTTAGGAGCAGACCGCGTTACTTTAGCTTTCTTAGTTGATGCTTACGATGAAGAACAATTGGAAGATGGAACAACACGTACAGTGATGCGTTTCCATCCAGCAATTGCTCCATTTAAAGCTGCGGTTCTACCATTATCGAAAAAACTTTCTGAACAAGCTCGTGAAGTTTATACGGAACTTGCTAAACACTTTAATGTTGATTATGATGAATCTGGTTCGATCGGTAAACGTTATCGCCGTCACGATGAAATCGGTACACCATATTGTATTACTTTTGATTTTGACTCTTTAGAAGATAAAATGGTAACTGTCCGTGACCGTGACACAATGGAACAAACACGTTTACCAATTGCCGATGTTGTCAGCTTCCTACAAGAAAAAATTAAATTTTAAAGAAAGATGGGCAAGTGGAGATTTCTCTTCTTGCCCTTTCCTTTTAAAAAAATTAAAACCTTGAATTATTCATTAATC
>CADBNU010000101.1 GCA_902796085.1 Heyndrickxia coagulans | reverse complement strand
GTACATATTCCATTCCCTATTAGCAAATATTTTTACTTGTAGCTTTATTTTTTGATAAAATCATCTCAAATCTCATATTAAAAAGTGTGGGGGGTGAAAAAGTTGGAAAATAAAAAATATGAACAAGCAATATTAGCGGGTGGCTGTTTTTGGTGTATGGTAAAACCTTTTGAAAAGTGGTCAGGCGTGCAAGAGGTAGTTTCAGGATATACTGGCGGAACAAAGCCAAATCCAACTTATGAAGAGGTTTGTTCAGAGACCACAGGGCATTATGAAGCGGTACGAATAACATTCGATCCAGAAGTGATTCGTTATGAAGAAATTTTAAATATTTATTGGCAACAAATTGATCCCACTGATCCCGGTGGTCAATTTTTTGATAGAGGTCAATCTTATCAAACCGCAATTTTTTATTTAAATGAGGAACAAAAAGTAAAAGCCGAACGATCGAAACGTATGTTGGAAGAAAGTGGCAAATTTTCTAAACCGATTGTCACGAAAATTTTACCAGCATCTAAATTTTATGAAGCAGAAGATTATCATCAAGGTTATTATCGAAAAAATCCATTGCACTATCATCGATATTATATCGGATCGGGAAGGGCAGATTTTATAAAACGACATTGGGGGGAACAACATGAAAAATAAAGAAGAACTTAAGAAAAAGTTATCACCAATTGCTTATGAAGTTACCCAAAATAACGGTACAGAACCACCGTTTCAAAATGAGTATTGGGATCATTTTGAAGAAGGTATTTATGTCGATATCATTTCAGGAAAACCGTTATTTAGTTCAAAAGATAAATATGATGCAGGTTGTGGTTGGCCAAGTTTTACAAAACCTATTGAGGATAAAGAGATTAAAGAAAAATTGGATACGAGCCATAACATGATTCGAACTGAAGTAAGAGCGAAAACGAGTGATGCCCATCTAGGCCATGTTTTCTCCGATGGTCCGGGTCCAGAAGGTTTACGTTATTGTATTAATTCTGCTGCTTTACGTTTTATCCCTAAAGAGGATTTAGACAAAGAAGGATATGGTGAGTATAAAAAATTGTTTGAAAAGAGTAACGGGCAATAGGCAAATGCACATGCATGACACTTACCTAACGCATAAACTACCTATGAATTATACAAAATTGGAGGGTGAGAGTCATGCATTATGGAGGATATTCATATTGCCATTATCCAGTTTACGCAGACTACGGATGTGGTTATAGTTATCCTGTAACTGGAGGATGCTCATTTGCGTTAATTGTTGTATTGTTTATTTTACTCATTATTATTGGTGCCACTTGTTTTGGAGGTAGATAGTGTATTTTGATTCTGTCGAAAAAATATTAATATAATTGATAAAAACGAATCCCTGCTTCATGCTAAAATATAAAATGAAGTAGGGAGTTATTATTTTTTAATCCTCTTACTTTATACTAACGTATGACATATAGTTTTGAATACATTTTCAAGAAAGGAATAATGATACATTATGGCTAAATCATTTTATCACTTTTTAATGAGATTTCGTAACGGAAATGATGAATTATCTAAATTTGCTGAAGGGGCTTTTCGGGACCTTAGTTTTCCGAAAGAATCGAATGATTATGATGAATTAAGTCGTTATTTAGAATTAAATGGTGATTACCTATCAACGATGACCATTTTCGATTTAGCTTGGACTTACTATGAGCAATATGAAAATAAATTTTAGTGATCTTAAAATTTTTATAACATAAAAATATTGTGTTCGTAATAAATTGTACAGTGGCGTCCATATTGGGAATATTCCGAAATTGTTTTTGACTAGAAGAACCTAAGAAATTTTCTCCTTTTAAATTCCCTTTGCATATAATAGATAAACCAGCTGAAAGCGAGGGTTGGAGAATGGCAAAAAGCGGTCAGCCAAAATATAGTATAGGTGATCAAATTGTAATTGTGGAAAATGGAATATTCTCAGAAATTGTTAAGATCTATCAGCTCGGTGGCGACTGGTATTACCAGTTAAAGGATAGAAAAGACCTATATTATGAAAACAACTTAATGTCAAAAAATGATTATGAAAAAATTTATACCAAAAAAGAAAATGTTCAGATTCAATATAAATTCCAATTTGGTGATATTGTTCGAGTTTGGGGATATGGTCAAGATTTATTTGTTATCATCGGTTTTCGCGCGGAAGTATGGCGTTATCAAGATTCTGCCTGGGAAGATATTGTATATGAATTAGCACGTGTTAGTGATGGTGCTTGGTTAGAAGCTACAGAAGAAGAGTTAACATTTATAACAAATGAAGAGAATGCGAAAAAAATTATTAATGCGAAAAAATCAATTCCCTCCAAAACGCCAAGGTTAAGTCCTCCTCCGACAAAGCAAAAGCAAAAAAAGTTAAGCAAAGATACAGTAGATGTAGATACATTACTCGATATGTATAATGATTTTCAATATTTGTATTTAAATTTTGGTGATCCAACATATCGAAAAAAGATGAGAGAAATTATTAAAAAATTACAGGCTTTATCAAATCATCCATTCCAGAAGAAAGATTAGCATCAATGATAACCGATTAAGAGCAGGTCCTTTCATGTTATTCTTTAACAAAATTTGCTAGTATCTGAATTAGAAGTATTAAAATGGCTACAAACCTGGAGCGTAATTAAATGTGGGAAAGTTGACCAAGAAATAAAATATCGAAAAGAACTTGAAGATATGAGTATACCACCATTCCCGATATTGGTTAATTCCCATTTTACACAATGAAAATTAGAATAGATGAACAACAAAATGTTCCATTTTCCTTTCAATTACCATTTGATACACCTGTATTATTTG
>CADBNU010000100.1 GCA_902796085.1 Heyndrickxia coagulans | reverse complement strand
TTATTTATTTCACAAAGGGGGATTCTATTTATTCTTGTTCATTTTCATTGGCATCGCGGTTTTCTTCATCTGAAGTGTCTTCTTCACTCGTTCCTGCTTCATTTTGTTCTTTAGCCTCTTCAGCGGCTTCTTCATTTGCTTGATCGTCTTCATTTAGTTCTTGGTTTTGTAATGTTGTTAAAGATTTTTTGAAGTAATCAAGCGGGTTTACCGGAACGTCGTTTTTACGGATTTCAAAATGAGCATGTACACCTGCTTCTTCATTGATTAAGCTACGGCCTGCTTTACCAAGGACATCTCCTTGTTTTACTTTGTCACCTTCAGATACATTGACTTCTTGCAATGATTGGTAAACTGTTTCAATTCCCTTTGCATGTTCAACGACAACGACATTTCCTAATACAGTATCTTCTTTAACTGATTTTACGGAACCACTCATTGCAGCTTGTACATCAAAGGTTTCTCCATTTTTTGCTGCAATCGCAATTCCTGTACTTGGATAGAAACTGTTTCCGTCATAAATGATTGCTGCTTCTTGTTCTTCTTCAGATGCTGTTGCATCATAGAAGTATGTGACAATTTCTACATCATCCTCATTTTTAACTGGCCAAGAGAAATCTTCTACAGTTTTACCTACTTCAAGAGCATCTTCATCATCCATTTGTCTTTGTGCATTTTCTTCATAGCTAAAATCTGGTTGTTCAACATTTTCAGGTGCTCTCATTTGCCACACGAGAAATGTGGTGAGTAAAATTGCCGCAGCTCCAATATAGATTGCAGGAAATACCCATTTCTTTTTGAAGAAGTTTTTCATGCCAATTTTGCGAGAAGATTGTTTCTTTTCTTCCTCTCTCATTTTCATCACCTCAAGCATAGTTTGAACAGAAAACGAGAATTATATACTCTTAAAATTGAAATTTTTTTGTTTATTTTGTGCAATTCACGATTATTTATGCATTAACAGCTGTCTTTTTTTGTTGTTTTTCTATAATCGTGATGAATGTAAGATGAAAATGAGTTACGATTGAGCTTTTTTCTTGTAAAATATAGTAGAAACGTGCACAATGATGATGGTAAAAGGGGGTACTTATGAAATTTATTCGAATTGTTTTAAAGGTTCTTCCCTTTACATACATGAGCTTCATATGGTTGTTATCGAGTAAACCAGCCGACGCTTATATTGAATTTCGTGTTTATGATGGATTTATTAAAGAGTCGCTTCATTTAGTAGAATTCGGTATTTTATATGGGCTTTTTGTCTTATACTTTTTAGTAGATGGGAAATTAACGATAAAAACAAATATTTTCTCTGCTATTGTAGCAAGTATGTGGGGATTGATCGATGAAATTCACCAATCCTTTGTTCCATACCGATCAGCCGATGTCATTGATTTAGTAAAGGATGTCATTGGGGTTATAGTTGGCTTTATAATTGTTCACTTTTCCTATATTAAAAGGAAAAATAGATTAGGTGCGTGGATGGATAGATTAGCATTTACTGTAAATAAAGAGCGAAAACAGTTTTAATTGAATATTTAAAAGCCTGTATGAATATCGTACAGGCTTTTTATATAGGGAATGGTTTATACGCATATTCGTTATAATTTATATAAAGTTTATTTTTTGACAACATATTGTTCAATATATTTTGTAGCGTCAGTAATTTCAACACCTTGATAGTAGTGTTTAACAATTTCATCAAACGTTTTTCCCGACTTGGCCATACCGTTTGCACCATATTGGCTCATCCCGACCCCGTGACCATATCCTTTTGTCGTAATAACGACATTTTGACCTGCAAGTTCCCAAGTAAAATCTGTAGATCGTAAGCCAAGTTTATCGCGAATTTCACGACCAGTAAATTCCTTATTACCAATTCTTACCTTCTCCACACGATTACTTTCGGTACGGGATACGATTTCCCCAACATGCTTACCATCGATCTTCACACCTAATGTTGATTCAAACACATGGACAGGAATTGTCGTTTCAACAGTAAATTTTGGTGCCTCGGTATCCCATGGACTTTCAACACTCGTTAAGTAAGGAAATGCACTAGAGTAATAATCGTCACTATTTTCAGTATACCCATTACTCATCGAAAAATATGATGCTGTAATCGGTTCATTCTCATAAACGAGAATTTGCCCCCGCGTTTCATAAACGGCTTTTCTTATCTTTTTAATATTTTTTTCATAGTTTCCTTTCCACTGTTCTTTTAACTGTTCTTCATCTTTATAAACTTGATGTTCAACAGTATCGTTAATATCCGCCCCTTTTAGAATTCCCTTTTGTACGTCTGACATCATTTGTTTAATGACGTACGTTCTTGCAGCAAGAGCTTGCGCTTTTAAGGCTTCTTCATCAAATTCAACTGGCATCTCTGATGCGACGACCCCGACTATATATTGCTCGAGTGGGATCGTTTCCACCTCATCTTTTTCCTTACGGTAAACGGACACATCAATCATAGAAGCCTCTTCTAATAATTTGTTCCAATCTTTGTTTTCCTCTAATACGGCCGAACCCCCTGTTGTTGAATTTGTTTTACCTGATGCAAAAGGGAGAACTAGAATGCTTGGAATGATAATAATAGCTATTAGTAGAATACCACCCACAATCATTATTGGATTTACCTTTTTCAACCGTTTCGCCTCCCATATAAATGCTACATTT
>CADBNU010000099.1 GCA_902796085.1 Heyndrickxia coagulans | reverse complement strand
CTCATAACCATGATCTGTGTTCCATACTTTTGTTGTTACAAAAATTTCTTCTCTCGGAATCCCGCTTTCTTTTATCGCTTTACCAACACCTTCTTCATTTTCATAAAGGGCGGCAGTATCAATGGCACGATATCCAACTTCTAAAGCGGTTTTAACAGATTCAATTACTTCATTTCCTTCTTCTACTTTATATACCCCTAAACCAAAATACGGCATTTTTACACCATTATGTAATAGAACTGTTCCTTGTAATGATTTTCCCAAAGGAAAATCCCCCTTTCATATATATGTAGAAAAATCTTAACTATATTTTAGCACGTTACAGGCAAGCTCGCATTTAATACAAATTTCTTTTCATCTATAATTTTCATGTTATTTTTGGATATAATACAAACTAAACAAGGAGGTTGACCAATGAAAAAACAATTTCTTTTTCTATTTTTCATATTAGTTGGATTCATCTTGTATGGTTGTAATAACGATGAAGATAAAGTAACAAATCCACCAGATGATGCACCAGCAGAACAAGAAAATAGCAATCGTACGGATCAATCAGATGATGAAGTAGATAATAATCAGTCATCAAAGGATACCAACCAAAACGGAATGCAAAATGGACGGGAAATTCATTTTACAAGCTTTGATTTAGATATTGATTATGCAGATAATAAAGAGTTTGACGTTGATTATGAAAATGATACCGATGGAATGGAAGCAGAGTTAAAGGATACTGTAAAAGGAAACGAACATTTACAAGGAGATGTCGCTTTTAATCGGATTAGTCCTGTTTTTGAAAATTTTGACTTTGACAAAAACTCATCAGATGATGATGTCATATCCCAAGTACTAAAAGGATTCGATCTTGATGATAATTTCATCGAGTTTGAATTAGAGATTAGCTATGAAGATGGAACAAAGAAGGAATATAAAAGAAGAAAATAAGGTTCAAATCATTAAAGGGGGATAAATTGTCCCCCTTTTCTTTAAAACGATCACGATTGACGTGTAAGGCTTTTTTGAAATAAAGTATGATGATAAGAAATAGTCTTTTATTCTGAGATAAACATTATAATCACTCTAAACCAATCATCATTTTATGGATAGCCTCATCACAACTCTCCCTACACGTTATATGATAATTAAGACTTAGAAAGACCGGCCTTCCATTGTTTTTTTGAACGATTAGATGGATCTTTCCAAAACATAGATAGCATAATCCCCAATACCATTACAATTGCAGCAAAATAATAAGGATAGTCAATATTTATATCAAATAACAATCCACCTATTATCGGACCGCATATATTTGCCAAACTTGTAAACATGGAATTCATTCCACTAATAAAACCTTGTTCATTACCTGCAATATTGGAAAGATATGAAGTAACTGCTGGACGAAATAAGTCAAAACCAATAAATAATGTAAAAGTAACAAAAATAATTGTCCAGTATGATTGAACGACCGTCATGAAATATACTAAAACAGCCGAAACTATTAAACAATAACGAATGAGTTTAATCTCACCCCAAATTCGTACAAGCCAATCAAATAAAACAACTTGAAATAAAGCACCAATAATTGAGCCACCCATAATGACAATAGCAATATCTTTAGGTTGAAAATGGAATTTATGATCTGTATAAAGACTAAAAAAAGACTCGAAAGCAGCTAAGCCAAAGGAAATAACAAATATTAATATGAGTGGAATAAAAAAGAGTGGGGCCAAAATCTTTTTCAACCCATTTTTTCGTTCCAATGTTGGTACAATTGAACTTTCTTCTTTCCGTTCTGGTTCAGTTAATAAGATGATTGATAAAACTCCTGCCAACACACCTAATCCTCCAGCGAAAAAGAACGGGACACGTGTCCCAATTTCCGCTAAAATACCACCAATTCCTGGTCCGATAATAAAACCTGTACTGATCGCAGCTGACATATATCCCATCGCTTTCGGACGATTATCCATTGTTGTTATATCGGCAATAAAAGCGGTAACTGCAGGCATAATCATTGCCGCGCTGACACCACCAAGAACGCGTGAAATAAATAAAGTACTTACTTCTTGACCAATTCCGAATAAAAATTCAGAGATCCCAAATATAAATAACCCAATAACAATTACAATCTTCCGTCCAATGGAATCTACTGCTTTTCCGGCAAACGGAGAGACGATTAATTGGGCGATTGCAAAAGTTGCAGTGAGATAACCAACGGTAGTTCCCGTAATCCCCAGTTCATTAATTAACGAAGGCATTACAGGTATGATTAGGCCAATTCCTAGAAAAGCAAGGAAAATATTTAGCAGCAACAAACCTAAGGTAATGTTGTATTTTTTCATGTTTCCTCTCCTTATCCAAACGAGCAGCGAGATTAATTTAGAGCTCTATTTTAGATTATACTGTGTTTTTTGCAAAATAACATAAAAAAATGATGGGAAGTTTTGTCACTTTCCATCACTTTTTAAACAATAAAGATAAAGTATAAATTAAACAGAGGTTTTATTTTTTAATATATTTTTATCAATTTTACCAACAATAAATAAGCCTTGAATTTATAGCAGTTTAAATCATTATCAATAAATTCATCATTATGTGTAATTATACTCATTCAATTTGGAATACCTTATTCAGTACGGTGTTTCATATAAAACTATATTTAAATGATAAAAACAAAATTCGTAATTTAATAAGTACAAAAAAGGTGATTTTCTTATGCAAGATCGAGGAATTAAGTGGAAAGGCTTTTTTCATGCTAGAAATGCTAAAAATATATGAAGGTGAAAAAGCTAGTTTTAAACAAATATGAATAATTGACAATGAGGATGTGTGAATCGTTTACACTCTATTTTTATATTACAATTCGTACTTAACTGACAACTTTTATTCAGTTTGTTAAAATTATTATATATTTTCAAAAAAGGAGTGTTTTTTTTGATATCATTTCCAAAACCTGATGTTGAACAATTTTTTCAAACTTTAGTTGTCGAGAATTTCACCGTTTCCCCCGATGAAAAACAAATTGTATTTAGCACAAATTTGAATGGTCACTTTAACCTTTGGGCAATGGATTTACCAAATCAGTTTCCCTATCCACTAACCTTTAAAAATCAAAGTGCAGAAGTTGTTCACTATGCAAAAAATGGAGAGTTTATCATTGCAGGATTTGATAATGACGGAGATGAAAATACTCAACTTTATGCACTGGCACCAAAAGGAGGACGACTAATTCCTCTACGTACAAATGAAGGAGTACGACATTTCTTCCTCCATTTAACAGAGGATGGTAAACGACTTTATTATGCAAGCACAAAGGAGAATCCTACATATTTAAACTCATATGTTTATAACATTGAAACTGGTGAGGAAAAACTATTAATAGAAGGAGCAACCGCTCCAACCTTTATATATACTGTTAACCCGAATGAAAAGAACTTGGTTTTTGTCAAACAATTTGGTAATACGAACTCTTTAGCCTATTTGTTGGCAGACCAAAAGGAATATTTATTAACACCAGCAACGGATAAACAACATACGGTAACGGACGTTGTATACACATCCGAAAATGAAGTGTACTTTATTACCAATTATGATGCTGACCGTTCTTATCTAGCAAAGTTTGAAATTGATACAAAGAAATTTTCAAAAGTACTCCAATTAGAACAAGAAAACTTTCAATTTATTAGTTTCTCAGAAAAAGATCAAGTACTGTATCTTGTTGGAGCTTATGGTGTAGAAGACCGTCTATATTCCTTAGACCTTTCTTCAGGAGAACATAAACGTATTTCGCTTCCAGTTAGTGTAGTCGAAAAAATTGTTGTTGCAGATAGTGGGAACTTATATATTCAAGGTCGGTCAGCCATTCGTCCGAATAACTTGTTCAAATCAACGGACAAAGGACTATCATGGGAAGAACTGACTCATTTCCGCGTCCCAGGTGTGTCTGATGAAGAACTTGTCGAACCGGAAGTATTAACCTACCCTTCCTTTGATGGCTTAGAATTGGAAGCTTTATTTTTCCGCGCCAAAGAAGAAAACAATAACGGACATGTCATTTTATGGCCACATGGTGGTCCGCAATCAATAGAACGAAAATGGTTCAGGGCTATGTTTCAATTTTTAATTAATCGTGGTTATTCCATTTTCGCACCAAACTTTCGGGGTTCCTCTAACTATGGATTAAAATTTATGAAAATGGTGGAAGGGGATTGGGGACACGGTCCACGACTTGATAATATATATGGGCTCGAGTGGCTTATTGAAAATGGTTATGCCGAACGTGACAAAATTTTATTAATGGGCGGTAGTTATGGAGGATATATGGCCTTGTTATTACATGGTCGCCATGCTGATTATTTTAAAGCCGTTGTTGATATTTTTGGAGTAAGCAATCTATTCTCCTTTATACAATCCGTACCAGAATTTTGGAAACCATTTATGAGTCAATGGGTCGGTGATCCAGAAAAAGATAAGGAAAAATTAACTGAGTTTTCACCAATCACTTGGTTAGATGGAATGACAAAACCGATGCTCGTCATCCAAGGTGCCAATGACCCACGTGTCGTAAAAGCGGAATCAGATCAAATTGTTGAAGCATTAAGGGAAAAAGGACGTGACGTTGAATATATTGTATTACCTGATGAAGGACACGGCTTCTCTAAAAAGGAGAATGAGATATTAGTATACCGAAAGATACTAGAATTCTTCGATCGCTTTATTTAAGTTTTGTATTTAGGGGCGTTCAAAAACACCAAAATCATAGATTTGAAAGAAAATGGCGGCGTCTCCAGTGGGAATAGCAAACGTGCTTGCACTTAAGGTGACTGGGGCCGTGCCACTGGATGTACGTCCGCCATCGTACCTATCAATGATCCCAGAAAATCAAACTTTCTGGACAGACTTTTTTTAGCCACTTCAAAGAGGAGAAAAAACTCTACATTGATTGGAATTCTTACATTACCCATCTGGTGCATTGTATTTTGTATGAATCTTCTATCTATAATAGAAAAAATTAAACATGAAGATGTTGAAGGATATCTAAAAAATAAAATTTAGTTTGCAGTATCATTTGTCATTATTATCCTGATTATTGCTGTATTATGATAATAAGTACCTGCCTTTATGGCAATTGTTTCCCATTAAAATAATTTATCGTTCTTTTGATAAGGTTGCATTTCCATTCATCAAAAGATTTTCATATATTATTCTCTTCATATCTCTAGTAGAATATGTTTTTTCTACTAGAGTATGTTTCTTTGTGTAAAATGACTATCATTCACATTTTTAGGCTGAAAAGGCGCACGATATCCATCCCAAAGGACGACGCCATAACTTTTCCATTCATCTACTATCATTGTACGAAAATAGCAAAATGGCCTGTAAAACTCTATACAGCGAGTCAACTTAATTGTTTGCCCTCGTAATGACTTCTTTTTCATTTGTATATATTGTAATAGCAATGACCTATATGTAGCAGGTTTTTCTTGCATTCTTGAATCAAAATCGTAAAGAATATCCCTCAAAAATGTACCGATTATTTATAGCGATTGTGAATGTTATTTAATTTGTATGTAGCCTTTTGAAATTCATAAACTTCCATTGATAAAGCAAGATAGCGTTTGTTATATAAAACTTGAAAGTGTTCTTGAATTTGATTAAAAACGGCATCACTAATCTTTTTAATATCCTCTTCAGAACGACCTTTACCAAGTTTTAATGTTGCATGGACAAAGGCATCATCATGACTTCCATCGGCAACAATATAATGATTTAATTCGATGGCTCTAGATCGTAATCCTCCGATAGGAATGATTTCTGGAAAGGATAGTAGTACATCATTAACTTTTTTTAATAGTTCTTGAATTTTTCCTTCCTCTTTAATGTTATCCGTATATTCAAGGATAAAATGTGGCATCAATCACTCACCTTCTCATCTAATTTATTGCTGTAAAACAGGTTCTGCGACTATAGTATTTACTAACCGACCAAGTCCTTCAATTTCCGTTACCACTTCATCCCCTACTTTCGTATCAACAGAACCTTTTGGAGTTCCTGTTAAAATCACATCTCTAGGATTTAATGTCATGAACCCGCTCAAATATTCGATCAGTTCAGGAATACTTATAATCATGTCACTTGTATTTCCTTCTTGAGTCTTTTCACCATTAACAAAAGTTTGCAGTTTTAAGTTCATTGGATCTTGTATGTCCTCTGCGTCCACAAGCCAAGGACCAATGGCAGTAGATGAATCACGATTTTTCACTCGTAAATTTGGACGATAATAGTTTTCTAAATAATCGCGGAAAGCATAATCATTTGCAATCGTGTATCCTCTTATATAATCATAAGCATCTTTCGCCTTTACATTCCGAGCCATTTTACCGATCACTACCGCTAATTCACATTCATAGTGCATAAATGTAACATCCGAGGGACGTACCGTTTTACCACGATGTCCGACGATTGTATTTGGCCCTTTTAAAAATACTAATGGTTCTGATGGTGTATGAAATGATAACTCTCTCGCATGTTCAGCATAATTTAAACCTAAAGCAAAAATCGTTTGTGGAACAAAAGGAGGAAGCCACACTACCTCATCTTCCATTACGATTTTCCCATTTGTAAGCTGAATGCCCTCACCTAACTGAATGGCATCATAGATAACCCCTTCATATGCAACTCTTGCATGTTTCATATTTTTTCACCTACCAACGTTTCCTCACATTTCAAAACGTTTTCTAATTTTCCAATCCCTTCAATTTCGACTGTTACATGATCATCTACCTTAGCTAGTGGAGCATTTTCCGGAATCCCAACCAACAATACATCACCTTTATTTAACGTCATAAATTCAGTTACATCAGCAATCAGTTTACTAATCGGACGAACTAAATTAGCTGTACTATTTACTTGTTTTAGTTCACCATTCACATACACACGAATAACCAAATGATCTGGATTTTTAATCTCCTCCTTTTTCACAATCCAAGGACCAATAGGACAAAAACTGTCTCTAGCTATTTCTTTAACGGCTGGACGATAAATACTTTCATGGGGAATTTGTACATCATTGACAATTACATATCCGAAAACATAATCGAATGCGGACTGTTCAGTAACTTTTGTTGCTGCTTTTTCAAAAACAATTCCTAATGCTGCACCCATTTTTAAACTTTCAACTTCTTTTGGTACGTAAATGGATGAACCGTTTGCTACATGTGTATTGATAGGTTTTATATATAAAACTGGGGCTTTTGGAGGTTGTTTGTACGGACTTTCATTCATTTTTGATTCGAATTGTTGATAGGCTCCATTATAATTTAATAATGTGCCATATATTGTTCCATTAATTGGTATATCGAAGTTGAGCTTGTCGATTGTTTGAGAAGTTCGATTCATCATAATGAATTGCTTTTCTTCATCATATAACCCTTCCTTCATTTGTGCTTCACCCTGGAGTTTAAAACAAATTTCTTTCATACGGCTCACTTCCTTCCATTAAACAATTCATTTCAACTTAATATAAGAGCCTCCTGTAAAAAATGATAAAGAAAGCGGGACAAAGGAATTAGCCCGCTGCCCCATTTATTTTACAGTTTCAGGGATTTTTCCGTATTCAATCAAAGTTTGACGGATTTCTTCTTGTAATTCAGCAGATGGAAGTCCCATTGGTGGACGTAAAACAGGTTCAATTTTTCCCATTAAGCCTAATGCATATTTTGCTGGTGCCGGATTAGTATCTTTAAACAACACATCATTTAGTTTCATCAATTCAAAATGAAGATTGCGTGCCCTTTCAAGATCACCCTCTTCCCAAGCATCATGCAATTCTGCTACTTTTGCAGGTTCCACATTTGAAGTTGCGCTAATTGAACCTGCTCCGCCAATGGCAAGCATTGGGTAACATAATAGTTCGATACCGGAATATAAATTAAAATCTCTACCACAATATAGTAAAACTCGGTTAACATGTTCAAAGTCTTTATTTGATTCTTTAACACCAATAATATTCGGACAATCTTCTGTTAATCTAGCAAGCGTTTTGACTTCTAAGTTCACACCTGTTCGACCAGGAATGTTGTAAACAATAATGGGAATATCAACTGAATTCGCAACGGTTTTAAAATGATTATATAAAGCTTGTTGGTTTGGTTTATTATAGTAAGGAACGATCACCATTGCTGCATCAGCACCGATTTCCTGTGCTACTTTCGTAAGACGGAGTGTCTCTTGGTGATTTGTCGAACCTGTTGCCGGCACAAAAGGGACACGACCATTAATTGTTTTATATGCATGTTCCATAACTTGGATACGCTCTTCTGTCGTTAATGAACTTGGTTCACCTGAAGTACCTGTTACTGAAATACCGTGCGATCCATTTTCAATTTGGTACTCAATTAATCTAGAATGAGCTTCAAAATCAATTTCATAGTTTGATTTAAAAGGTGTTACAACTGGAGCAATCGATCCTTTTAATCTTTGTTTCATTTCATTATAATTTTTCAATATTTTACAACCTCCATTTGTTTATGTTTTTGTTTTAAACTATTATGCTTTCTTACCAAATTGTGGTATACGATGATCTCCGATGGAAACATGGATGACTTGTCTTTCGGTATAGAATTCAAAGGCGTAATATCCACCTTCACGCCCAATTCCACTATATTTTGCTCCTCCAAATGGAGTGCGAAGGTCACGCACATTTTGTGAGTTAATCCAAGCCATACCTGATTCTATCGCTTGTGAAACACGATGACCTCGTTTAATATCATTTGTCCATACGTAAGCAGCTAACCCATATTTAACATCATTGGCAAGTTCAAGCACTTCATCTTCCTCTTTAAAGGTCATCACTGCCATAACTGGTCCGAAAATTTCTTCTTGAACAACTTTCATTGCGTTATTTGCATTTAACAATAAGGTTGGTGCGACATAATTGCCGCTTGTTAATTCAGCAGGTATTTCACCTGAATAAATCTCACAACCTTCGTCTTTTGCTATTTCAATATAGCGTTTCACATTATGATAATGCGTCTTATGGATTAATGGTCCTAATTCTGTATTCGGATCCATCGGATCACCTACAATGATTCGATCCACCCTTTCTTTTAATCTAGCAATAAATTCATCTGCAATACGTTCATGTAAGTATAACCGTGAATTAGCTGTACACCGCTCCCCGTTAAAGGAGAAAATCCCCCATACTGCTGCATCTAAGGCACGGTCTAAATCAGCATCTTCAAATACAATGAATGGTGACTTTCCACCAAGTTCCATTGAAAAACGTTTCAAAGTATCAGCACCATTTTTCATGATTTCGGAACCTGTTTTTGTTTCTCCAGTAAATGAAATCAATTGTACGTCCGGATGTGCTACTAGAGAAGCCCCTGCAGTCTCACCAAAACCGTGTACAACGTTAAATGTACCTTTTGGCAGACCTGCTTGATCAATGATTTCCGCTAAAAGATTAGCTGATAGTGGTGACCATTCAGCAGGTTTTAAAACTACCGTATTACCTGTTGCTAAAGCTGGGGCAATTTTCCACGTTTCTAACATAAATGGCGCATTCCAAGGAGTAATTAATCCGGCAACCCCAACCGGTTTATGGATGGTATAATTTATAAATTCATCATCAACTTGATATGCTTCACCGGATAAATGACTTTTTACCATGTCAGCATAGAAACGGAAATTTTGTGCAGAACGTGCTACTTGTTTTCTTGTTTGGCTTATCGGAAGCCCTGTATCAAAGCTTTCAAATAAAGCTATATCTTCAATGCGTTCCTCTATTAATTGACCAATTTTGTAAATATATTCTAATCGTTCATTTTGTTTCATTCTTCCCCAAATGTTAAATGCTTCTTTCGCAGCCATTACAGCCTTATGAATATCCACATGATCTCCCGAGGCAACTTCATTAATGAATTCATTTTTAAAAGGATTTATGTTTTCGAACGTCTCATGGCTTTCCGCATCTACAAACTCTCCGTTAATATATAACTTTACATCCTTCACCCTTTTTTTTATTTCTTCATATTGACTTACCGTTTGTTGAGCCATATTACCATCCCCTTTTTAATTGTAAAATTCTAAATTGTTAATCAAATTCTTATGTGTAAATTATATATAAAATTATATATAATTTCAATTAAAAGCATTTCTTTTCTTTATAATTCTAAAACCTATTTTTATTGGATTTTCAGAATTAACCTTCCTGAATTATTCATTAAAATATTACGGAAAAACTGATTTTTAATGATCAAAACAATGATTATGTTACGCAAAAAGACAGACGTCATTTCGTCGGTCGTTGAATGTTGTATTAAATGGTGAAAAACCTCAATGATTACATTCAAATGTTGATGACTGTGTTAATCAGATATTCGTTTGCTGCCATATAATTAGACACTTTTCGTTCTTATAAAGGGGGACCGTTATTACGGAAACTTTGTTGCCCAAAAACTAGAAAGTTGAAAAAATATTTTAGAAGGATTTAATGAAATTATAAATAATATGTATTAAGTTGAACTTTAATATGAAGTGGAGGAATCATTATATTTCTATGAGTTTTATAGATATTTCTACCGAATTTAGAGGATAAAAAATAAAAAATAAAAAACACATTATCATCATTATTTGAAATAAGAATGGAATGTTTCATTAGAAAAAGTCATCAAAAAATGCTTCTCTAGCCAATCATAGAAGTTCTTCTTTATCGATTCCATTATATTATATACGGTCTCTTTGGACCCAACATACTAAACTGGTTCACATAAGGGCGTGAAGTTGGTTTGTTATAAATACTAAATCTATTGTCCTAGGCAGTCCGACCTTCCTTCACTTCTACTAAAAAAAATGTAGCACAAACCTTGGCCAAGGTCTGTACTACTAATATTAGTATGTTTAATAAGCGATTCATTATATAAATGTGGTACCTGTGATTTTTGTTTTATTTTTTTTAAAGGCATTCAATGTATTTAATTTATGTGACCTTACCGCTAATTCAACCTCTTCAAAGCTTGCTTTGGTCTTTAATAAATGAATGATTTTTTCATGTTCTGCCACTGATTCTTTTGCTCTTTTCGGATTTATTGTTGAACCAGTGACACGAATTGAGTCTAGACGCTCCCAAGTTTTTTTTATCGTATCTATTAAATATTTATTCGGACACGTACTGTAAGTTAAATAATGAAATTCGCGATTTAACTTACCAAATTCTCCAAAATTAAATTCTTCTAAAGCCTCCTTCATTGCTTCATTCAGCGTGATTAAGTCAGTAATTTTTTCTTCGGGAAATGACTTTTGACTAAGTGCAGTAGCATAACCTTCCATCAACGCTAATACAGATAAAGTTTCTTCATACTCGTTTTCATTTATAGGACTTACTACTGGTCCTATATTTTGTTTATATTCAATCAGTCCTTCCGCTTCTAATTGACGAACGGCTTCTCGAATCGGAATTGCACTAGTCGATAATTCTTTTACCAATTGATTAATAACTATCCTTTGCCCCGGCGCATAATGACCTTCGACAATTTTCATTTTCATATACTCGTAAGCCTTTTGTTTTTTACTTTGTTTCATAGTATGGTAATTATATATAATTTTATATATAATGTCAATTATTCCTTATTTTCTCAAAACTGTTTTGTTTGTTTTTGTTAAATTTAGTATGACCTATCTTCGATCACTCTTCCCAGGTATAAATGAAGAAATTTTGTGAATTGCTTTTTTAAATAGGCTACCTCATAAAACTAGGTAGAAATGTAACAATTTGTGGGAAGATTATAAGAATTAGAATACAAATGACCATAGCATAAATCATCGGTATGACACCTTTAAATATTGTTCCTAATGGTATTTCCTTTGCTACACTTTTAATTACGTAGACGCTAATACCAAGTGGTGGTGTTAAAGCACCGATATTTGTCGCTAATACCATAATGACTCCAAACCAAATTCCATTAAAACCTAATTCCATAATAATGGGATATAATATGGGTAACGTTAAAACAAGAATGGATAGCCCGTCAATGAAGCAACCAAGTATGATCAACGCAATCAGAATAAGGACTAAAATAAAGTACGGGTTTAACTGGAGATTACTAACGATTCGTGTAAGTACAACAGGAATTCCACTTATTGTTAAAAATTGGCCAAATAATGTTGCGCCAATAACGATTAAAAAAATATTAACTGTGATACGTACCGTTTCATCAAACGAGTTTTTCAACTTCTCCCAGTTTAGTCTTTTTGTAATACCGGCAATTAGGAGAGATCCGACCGCACCAACTCCTGCAGCTTCAGTGGGTGTAAATACACCTAAATAGATTCCGCCGATACTAATTAAAAACAGAATAAGAAATGGAACAATATTTTTTAAAGAAATAAATCGTTCACTTAGCATCGCTTTCCCAGTTCTAGCTGGTGCATATTCTGGTCGCCTGCGAACAATAATAAATACTGTTAACATAAAGATAAGTATTTGTAACACACCGGGTAGAATACCAGAAATTAAAAGTTTTCCAATCGGCTCTCTTGTTAAAATCCCGTAAAGTATTAATATTACACTCGGTGGAATAAGGACCCCCAGTGTTCCGCCAGCTGCCACACAAGCTGTAGACAGACCAAGATTGTAATTATATTTTTTCATTTCTGGAAGTGTAATTTTAGCTACAGTGGCTGTGGTTGCATTTAAGGAACCTGAAATGGCGGAGAAAATACTAGCTGTCCCAATTGTTGCCATTGCTAATCCTCCACGCACATGAC
This sequence comes from Heyndrickxia coagulans, assembly GCA_902796085.1. GTDB lineage: Bacteria > Bacillota > Bacilli > Bacillales > Caldibacillaceae > Pallidibacillus > Pallidibacillus thermolactis. The sequence continues at coordinate 7,950 of CADBNU010000099.1, read as the reverse complement.
CAATCCAATTATCCAATGCGTTATATAAATCTCGACCGATTCCAGAATTAGACAAGATCATTCCCATTAATATGAACAGTGGGATAACACTTAACGAATAACTACTTGCTGTATCAAAAGGTGTTCTGCCTAATTGTGCTAATGCGATATCAAAACCTCTTATTAATCCAGTACCGATCATAGAAACAATAATGAGTGAGATACTTACAGGTATTTTTAATAGAAATAATATAATCAATACGAAAATTCCTAGTACACCGAGAAATTCAGGACTCATTTTGTTTCACCACACTATTAATAGATTTTAATGCATACACAAAAGCGATTAATGCAAATAACAAAGCTCCTAATGCACAAATAAACGCAAATATTGAAATCGGTATTTCTAAATCACCAGTAATTGTGTTCGTTTGATAAAGACGATTAGCATACATAAAAATGCTTGTACTCATAAGGAACATGATAATAAAAATAACGACATTTATAATAGAGTCAAAGATTGTTTGAACCTTCTGAGGTAGCTTTTCAATAACAAAATCAACGACAACATGGTCTTTATGAGTATGAGTAACTGCCAAACTTAAAAAAATGAGAATAGATAAACCATTTCCAACCAATTCAACTGCGCCTGTTATTGGTGTACGGAAAAGCCATCGGCCAAGCACATCTAAAGTAATTAGTAGCGCCATAAAACCTAATACAATCATAGAAAAATAGTGAAGAAAATGACTAGTTTTATTAATTATCTTTTCCAAAGTGATCACCTTTTTTACTCCCTCATTTCTTCTTTGAGTTCAAATGCTCGGTCTAAAATTTTTTGTCCCGGATATCCCTTTTCTTCCATGTCGTCTATCCACCGATTATAAAGTGGTTCTAATGCTTCTTGCCATTCAACTAATAATTCACCTTCTATTTCAATAAATTCAGCACCATGTTCTTCTGCTAATTGACGGCCTTTTTCTCCGCTTATATCCCAAGCTTTACCAGATTTTACCGCATATTCCATCCCCCTTAATTTATCGAGAAACTCTCTCTCAGAATCTGGTAAACTATCGTACGTTTTTTTATTCATCACAGAATAAAATGGAGTCGAAGAAAAATGGCCCACTGTAATATAATTTGAGACTTCATACAAATTATAGGCGTACAACGCTTCTAGAGGTATCATAGCCACATCAATGACACCCCGTTCTAAAGATTCATAAACATCGCCCATCGGCATTGAGATTGGGACAGCTCCCAATTGTTCCAAAATATCATTTGCTAAAGGTGACGGTGAACGAACTCTTAACCCTTCTAGATCTTCGGGATATTCAATTCGTTTTTCTTTACTTACTATTTGTGCGGGATCGGCTGTAAAAAGCCATAGCGGGATTGTATCACGATGTTCCTCCTGAAGTTCAGGAAATTCCTCGTACAATTTCGAAATGATTTTTGAACCATGTTCCGCTGATTCTGTTAAAAATGGTAATTCAAGAACTGTTACTAAAGGAAACCTTCCATTTGTATATCCATGAACACTAAGGGCAATATCCGCTTCACCCGTCACAGCCATATCATATTGTGATCCTGACGCCCCTAACGCATTAGAAGGATAAATATCATATGTAATTCGTCCTTCGGAATGTTCATTTAATTTGTCACCAAATTCCTTGAAAATTTGTTGCTGAACAGGGTGGTTCCCAGGTAAAAAGTGAGAAATAACTAAATTTTTACTTTCTCCCTTTGTAGAGGAAGTCACGGCATGGCACGATGTAAGGATTACAGTTAAAAATATAATAACGAACACAATCAATCCTTTTCTCCAAAATCTCCTCAATTTCTACACCTCTTTTATATATATAAAACTTAAATTTAAAGCGCTTACAATAATTTTTAATATTCAGAAAATAACCGTTTTAAAAATTCCCTATTCTTACAATCATTGTCCAGCAATGCAAGATACATATTGTAGCAACTTTTTCGAATATCACTCGAACCAATTATCAAGTTCTACAATTGCTTTATGTGTCTAATAGCTTTTCAACATAGACAGAGATCGTCTCTGATAACCTTAACCAAACATATCCGAATATTCTACTCATAAAATTCAGTGTCTTTGTAGTTTTATAATATCCCCCCCTTCACCCCCTCTGTAACAATAGGTATCCGATTAAAACAAAAAATAATATATAAAATAATATATCATTTCATATACTCCATAAAAGATATTATTATTTTTAGAATTGTTTGTCAATATTTCTTCAAAAATATTTGATATTTGACTAGTTACAAAATATAGCCTATTGAAACATTTACTTTTCCAACAAAAAGACTTGTTCCTTAAATTGATTACGATGGAGCAAACCACTTCTCGCCCTTTTTATTTCATAAGATGTTCTACACATATCCTTCGTCCATCTAATTCTGGTTTAAACTTCAATGGTAGCAAGGTCCGAATGATTAGCTTTTTTAAACTTCCAAACAAATATTTTCGTAATATCAAGCAATGGTTAATCACCTAAAAACCCCTGGTTTTTATGCCAGAGGTTTATTAATCATCAAATTAGATAATAAATTGAGGTTTTTTTCTTTCTAATTTCGGTTCTTTAACATCAACGATTTCACCTGTTTCAATATCTAAAACGGCCGAAGTTTCCTCAAACCAGCTGTCTGGTGTAGCATGACCCCAGAATGTTTGACGCATTGGATCATCTAAATTCCATTTAATCGGTTCAAAGTCAGGATCAGACGTTAAGTAATCACCAAAATAAAGTTCAATTCGATGCCCATCAGGATCTCTTAAATATAGGAAAAACGCATTTGATAACCCATGGCGACCAGGTCCACGTTCAATGTGACTTGCATAACCTGAAGCTGCAAGAATGTCACATGTATCAATGAGAGCTAAAGGATCAGGTAACCAGAAACCTATATGATGCAATCTTGGCCCATAGTTATTCATAAACGCAATGTCATGAACATTTGGTTTTCTATGCAACCAACAAGCCCAGTTTCTTTCTAATTCATCTACTGTATATTCGGAACAAGCAAAACCTAGAGTTTTTGTGTAAAAGTCATAGGCTTTTTGAACATCCGATACAGCACAATTGAAATGATCTATTCGTTGTACTTTTGAACCACGATATAGATTGTAGCGTTGTAGTAAACGTTCGACGACATCCATTTCTGCATAAAACTCAATTGGCAAGCCAGAAATATCTTGTACCCGAAGAGCCCGACCAACCGCTTTTTGGGCCCCCTTATCAAGCCATTTTACTTTAGCACCTTGTTTACGAAATAAAGCTTCTAATTCATCTAAATCTTGTTCAGATCTAACTTTAAAACCAATGGCTTCTACAGCTGCTTTATCACTTTGTTTTAATACAAGACTATGATGATTATGCTCTTCATAACCCCTATAATATAAAGCGTTTTCATCTTCTTCAGTCAATACAAATCCTAATGTGTCATAAAAAGCTTTAGATTTTTCTAAATCGGTTACATGTAAAACAATACGAGCAGTACGAAGAATATCAAAGTTCCCCATAATTGAATCCCCCCATTCTTTAATTACCTTAATTTTTTTCGAAAAATATGGTAGAAAAGAAATTGAATATATATTTCTAATCTTTTCTGTTAAAGTCAAAGGCCATATCTTCCAATTCAACAATGTAGAACAAATGGTGAAATAAATTAGTTATTCACAAACTCTATCTGCAGATTTTGACCGTACTTTCCACCAAAAAATGTCAACGGATTGCCATCCCGTACAACAATGTCTAATACTTCTCCGACAAACAATGTATGATCCCCTACAACATGGGCTTCATATACATTACAAACAACAGATGCTAGTGCGTTTGGAATCACTGGTAAATCTAAAAGGTAATCAAACTCAAATCTACCTTCTAGTTTTTTTTGACCAGCAAAGTGCATAGACACATCAACTTGCTCATCTGAAAGAAAGCTGACAGCATATTTACCGGAAGTCTTGATTTTATCAATCATTTTCGCTTGATTATCAATGGATATGGTAACAAGTTTTGGATTTAATGAAACTGACATAAATGCATTGGCAGTCATACCGTGAATGTCTTCATTGACTTTTGTTGTGATTACCGTAACCCCCGTTGTAAACTTCCCCATCGCATTTCTAAAAGTCTTGTTATCCAAGTAATTTCCCCCTTTGTTTAACCGTCATTGACTGTTTACAAAACAAAAGTTGAACATCTTTTAGGACTTAACAAAATTTGGTTTTTTTACATTTAAACTATTCAGAAATTCGCGAACTCTGGCTTTATATGGTTCACGGTCTATTTTTTCAAAATAGGCCATTCCCATTCTTACTGGATCACCAAAGAAGTAGTATTCATAATGAGTCTCACGAGTACCAAATGCGCTCATCGTTAAATCCCATACTAATCGGAATAATTGAACCCGTTCATAACCATGTACATTTTTACCTTGCATAGCCCGATCTAATACTTCTCCAAGTTCTTCATTACTAAAATCTGCATATGTTGGTATACCTGTTAAACCAGAAGCACCTAAAATTCGTAAAATTTCCGCCATTCGAGGATATACGCGCGGGAACCAGTTTCTTGCCGCATCTAATGCTTCAAAGTCCGGTGTCATTACTCCCCATTTGTCTAATTTTGCGTTATGTTCTGCACGATATAAATGCGACTTCATCGTTTCTAAAACGAGTTTAATTTCGGTCCCTTTATCTTGTACATGTTGGAATCCATCAATACCTATAGACTCCATTAAAAGCAATGCCGTTCCAAGAAGAAATTCTGTTTTTGCGATATCTTTTATGACAACTTGATGTGTCATATGGGCTACAGCATTTGTATCTTTATAATAACGGTTACAAATGTCAGAGTTTCCAAGAATAAAAATGCGATCCCATGGTACTAATACATGATCAAAAACAACAATAGCATCGCCTTCTTCATACGTATTTGTTAACGGGTAATCAAATTTATTTTCATTGTAAACAAAACCTTCTCTGCTGATAAATTTAAGTCCTGGTGTATTATTTGGTAGTGCAAATGCTAGTGAATATGGGTCGTCTTTCTCACTTGATTTCTTGACTGTTGATGGAAATACCAGAATTTCATCCGTAATTGCTCCTTGGGTAGCTAATAACCGAATACCATCGACAATTACCCCTTCACTTGTTTTCTTCACAATGTGTAAGGCAACATTCGCATCTTTTTGTTCGGAAACCGCTTTAGCACGATTTACTTGAGGATGAATTAATGTATGGGTTAGGCTTAAATCATTTTCTCTCGCAAATTCAGCATATTTTCTAGCATTTTCTGCATACAATTCATCTCCACCCTCAGCGAAGAACTCACTGGCCGGGCCCATAACCATAACGTCAGCGTTTAAATAATCAGGTGAACGTCCCATCATTCCGTTCGTAATATTTTGCCATTCTTCAATTGCTTCACGGCGTTGGATTAATTCATCGATCGTTGTTGGAACCATAAATGTTTTACCAACCTTCTCTCCCGTTGTTGGCGATGTATATAGCATCTTATCTGGTTTTTCATATTGAACATCGTATAACTTTGCCATCGTTTTGATTACTTCTTTAAAAGCTCGATGTTCCGTTACATCTTCTACAAATTCTCCGTTCATATATACATTGTTTTTTGCATTTTTTAATCTTTCAATATACTGTTGTCCATTTTTGGCAGGCATTTTTATTCCTCCTTGTATTTCATGAAATTAAACGCATAGATGATTGCGTTTTCAACAACTCAATTTGATATTAACACCATTTTCTGTATATTTAAAATATTTATTTTATTTATGAACTATATGAAATAGATATACTTTGCTTTTACAAATTTCAAAAAGTATATATACTATTACTGGGAATGTTTTTAGAATTTTCTAATTATTAAAGGGGGGATATTATGGATTTTCGACAGTTACGTTATTTCTTTGTTATAGCACAAGAAGGGCAAATTTCCCGTGCTGCAAAAAAATTACATATGGCTCAACCGCCTCTAAGTCAAAGCTTAAAATCTCTAGAAACAGAATTGGGTGTACGATTATTCGAAAGAAATGGACGGACAATGGAACTAACGAATGCGGGCAAAGTCCTTTATAATAGAGCGAAGGAGCTATTTTATTATTTAGATGAAACGATTAACGAGGTTCGAGATACAAATGAAGGACTGAAAGGTACTTTAGCCATCGGATGTGTAAAAACATTCTTTGGACATTTACCAGTAAAACTAAAAGATTTTAATAAAAATTATCCAAATATCAATTTTAATATTCACGTTGGAGATACGTTTGTGCTGTCTGAGTTATTACAAAACAGAACAATAGAAATTGCATTCGTCCGATTGCCACTTTCGTCCGAAATCTTTTCCTATTATCATCTGCCGGAGGAAAATTATGTTGTTGCTGTTCCTGAAAAAATGGAAAACAATTTTGTTAACGGTGCTATTACAATGGAACAACTGGCAAGATTACCATTATTACTACTTCATCGTACAAGTGGAATCGGTCAATATGAAATTATTAATCATGAATTTGAAAAGCGGGGGTTAAAACCAAATATACTATGTGAGTGTCCAGATGTTGATATTCTTATAGAATTGGTTTCCCATGGTGTCGGAGTTACGGTTGTACCAAGATCAACAATCTACCGAAAAAATATCAACGGGATAAAAATCCTTCACATCCAAGATGCCAAAATAATATCACACTCGGCATTAATTTGGCTGAAAAATCGATACTTATCAAAAAGTGCAACTCGATTTATCGATCTATTTCGGAACCTTGATCATCATTAAAAAGATCAATGAAAGTTTTTGATAAATTAGAAATATACGAACTTATTACTTAGATCCCTCTTTTTATTTTTTGTTCAGCAACCATATTGATAAACCTACTGTACATGCAAATTAAACATTCTCCTTGAAAATTTTCTTGTACATTCTATAATTTTGTTAGGCAGTTTCTACCTTCTCTATATTTACTGAAGACTGTCTATAAATATCACGGAAAAAAATCTAGCAGCGCCAATTTTGTATACTATGAAGCTAATGAATGTTGAAAAACCCGATCAAGGGTGCACTCTAGCATCATTATTCAAACAATAAGCAACAAGGCTCCATAGAAAGTATGTTAAATGATCTTTTTCCAAATGGAGCTTATCTGACATGGTGAATTGAACTCGTTCCTCCTGAAAGATAACCCGAATGGAAAAGTTGGACCCTCGATACCTTGCCAATGATCCCGGAAAATCCCAATAGATAAAGTGAGTCAGTTTTCAGTGAACGATTCTAAGTAACGAAAATTATTCATACTGAAGATGCCGTGCGCGAAGGTGAACTCATCATTCGAACATTCTCCACTTAACAGGAGCCCACCAACCGATGACGACTCTGGATTTCCTCCCTTCATCTAAGGCAATTAAAGAAGGTTTACAAAAACTCCTAGATGAATCTGATAAAGATATTTATTTTACAAAGCTTATATCCATGCGTATGTTGACTTGATTATGGGTAACGCTTTACGGCTATACAATATTCTGTTAAAACAACGAGAATTTTCTAATGTTTTTTCATTCATTCGTATTCGTTAAATTTTCGGGCGTTTTTCAACTTCCCTGGAAATATATAACTTGTACGAATTTCATCCAATTTAAATTAGGTGTATTTAATTTCTGTTGTAAAAAAATTGAAAATCCCTACCTAAAAGAAGGTAAATGGAGGTAAAAATGGTAAGTGTTATTATTACAGAAAAACCTTCCGTTGCAAAAAACATCGCGGATGCGTTAAATATAAAGAATAAAAAAGATGGTTACTTTGAAGGAAATGACTATATTGTTACTTGGGCATTTGGACATTTATTACAACTTTATGATGCGAAGGATTACGATGAAAATATGGCAAAGTGGAGAATGGAAAATTTCCCTTTTATCCCTTCCCATTTTCG
>CADBNU010000098.1 GCA_902796085.1 Heyndrickxia coagulans | reverse complement strand
TATGATTAGGGTTATCCAATCAAGTCTGAATAGTAGAATTGGACTCCTACAGAAGATGTCTTAAGAAACACACATAGAAATCTACTAGGGACTTATATTATGGATATCCCTTTTATTTTTTTAATAAAAAATCGGCATGAAAATACAAATCATTCCACGGTATTTATTTTCTCTTCTAATGTATGTTAATATATAATATTGTACTACGATCGTTACATCATAGTGAAAAAAATATATACAATGTTAATAGTTTAAGTTAAAACAAACTAGAATTTTAATAGAAAAATAATTATAGATAGAAAATAGAAAGCAGTGGAGGATTATTTGTGAAAAAAAATATGGGGAAAAATCATTTACACAATAAAATACTGACCTTCAATCCTTCCGGCGAATTTTACTTTATGAAAGGGATCGAAGCATTCCAAAAAAGTAACTTCTCACTTGCAAAAAAATATTTAACACGTGCTTGGCAATTTGAACCGAATGAACCGGTGATTGCTTGTCAACTTGCTATTGTTCATGCGGAATTAGGAGAATATGATCGTTCAAATGAAATACTATATAAAGTCTTACATGAAATAGAGCCATACATGTATGATTGCCATTATTTTCTAGCAAATAATTATGCATATATCGGGATGTATACAGAAGCCATTGAGCATGCCAATATGTATTTGAAACTCATGCCTAACGGTGAGTATGTCAACGATGTGAAAGAACTGTTGGAAGTGATCTCTTTTGAAGCAGATGACATTCGATCGACGATTTTATCAATTGATGAACCTTATGAAGAAGAGATTATTACGAGGCAAGAACAGTCAAAAAAACTTTTAGAGCAAGGGAAGTTTGAGGAAGCGATCGAGAAATTTAGTGAAATGATTGTCGATTTCCCGGATTATTGGCCTGCATATAATAACTTAGCCTTAGCTTATTTTTATAAAGGTGAACGTCAAGAAGCACTTGAAATCGTTTCTAAAGTTTTAGAAGAAAATCCTGGTAATTTACACGCATTATGCAACTTAACCGTATTTTATTATTATGAAGGAAAGGATTATGAATCATTATTAAATTCATTGAAAAAAATTTTTCCAATATCAGGTGATCATCGCTTTAAATTAGCCGTAACATTTGTGATTTTGGAACAATATGAACTAGCGTATTCATGGTTTAAAAAAATAATGCACTATGATCATATTGATCCAAGTTTTTATTATTGGTTTGCATATGCAGCATACTACGTAGGTCATAAGCAGTTGGCTGAAAAAGCATGGAAAAAGTTAATGTTAGTTCAACCTGAAAAAAAAGGAATGGAACCTTGGAAACAAAATTAACTGTGGAACTGGTGATCGTGAGTCGTTTTATTTATATAGTTTCCCTTTAGAGGGTTATAATATATGTATCACTGACATTTGAGGAGTGAAAGACAATGACGGAAGAAAAAATTTACGATGTGGCTATCATCGGTGCAGGTCCTGCAGGTATGACAGCAGCGGTTTATACCTCCCGAGCAAATTTGTCTACTTTAATGATTGAACGTGGTGTTCCTGGCGGTCAAATGGTAAACACCGGAGATATTGAAAATTATCCAGGATTTGACATGATTCAAGGTCCTGAATTATCGAATAAAATGTTTGAACACGCGAAAAAATTTGGTGCAGAATACGCCTATGGTGATATAAAAGAAGTCGTGGACGGAAAAGAATTTAAAGTTATTAAAGCAGGTTCGAAAGAATTTAAAGCAAGAGCCATTATTATTGCAACAGGTGCTGAATATAAAAAATTAGGAGTGCCAGGTGAAGCTGAACTTGGCGGACGTGGTGTATCTTATTGTGCAGTATGTGACGGTGCCTTCTTTAAAAATCGCCAATTAGTTGTTGTCGGTGGCGGTGATTCAGCTGTTGAAGAAGGGGTTTATTTGACACGTTTTGCTGAGAAAGTAACCATTGTTCACCGTCGTGATAAACTTCGCGCACAAAAAATTCTGCAAGACCGGGCTTTCGCCAATGAAAAAGTAGATTTTATTTGGAATCATACTGTTAAAGAGATCAATGAGAAAGATGGTAAAGTCGGTAGTGTTACTTTAGTTAACACTGTAGACGGAACAGAACAAGAATTTCCTTGTGATGGCGTCTTTGTGTATATTGGAATGGTACCATTAACAAAACCATTTGAAAACTTAGGAATTACAAACGAAGCGGGCTATATTGTAACCAATGAATTAATGGAAACGAAAGTTCCTGGTATTTTTGCTGCAGGTGACGTTCGTGAAAAACAACTTCGCCAAATTGTTACAGCAACCGGTGATGGCAGTATTGCAGCTGAAAGTGCACAACAATATGTTGAAAAATTGAAAGAAGAATTAAAGACCGCTGAAGTAAAATAAAGAAATTTTAAAAAGGCTTAGAAAATAAGCTTTTTCAATATATTGGTTTACAAAAAATTTGTGAAACGTAACTCATGCTTAACGCTGTTGTAACACTTGTGCAACAAAAATTGAGTAATATAATATCTAGAAAATACCCCCTTTAAAATAATGTATATTTTGACACAGGGAATGGAATCCACCCTGTGTTTTTTTATATATTTATACAGATAATAAAGTAAACGGGTTTAAAATTGATCGAGTCACATCAATTCCTTTTACCAGAAGTTACATCATAGAGTTTGAACAATTCCTTTCCTGTTACAAAAAGACAAGGTATAGTATATAATTAATATATAATCTTTTTTTGTGACATGAACTTTCATAAAGTTCTTTTCATTTACTAAAGCAAGTTGATTTTTTTCGGCTTGATTTTGAGGTGATTACATGCAAAGAGTTGCAAATTGTATTTATGTTAAAGATGGCAATGTATTGCTATTGCAAAAACCTCGTCGTAATTGGTGGGCGATCCCAGGTGGAAAAATGGAACCGACAGAAACGGTAAAACAGGCAGTTTTACGAGAATATTGGGAGGAAACTGGGATTCGTATTAAAGATCCTCAATTAAAAGGGATTTATACTTTTTTAATGAAAAATGATGAAGGAAAAATTCGTGAATGGATGATGTTTAACTTTTACACAAATACTGGAGAAGGAATCCAAAAAGAAGTGACAGACGAAGGAATTTTAAAATGGCATTCCATTAAAGAGATTCAACATTTACCGATGGCTGAAGGCGATCGACTTATTATACAACATGCAATTGAAGGAAACGATGTTGCTTTCGGGGCGTTTGAATATACGGAAGACTTTCAGTTACTTTCCTATCAAATCAATAAATAACAGATATTTTATTTTGAATGTTTAGGGTGGTGGTAAGGTAATGGAAAATTCGAATGAATTACAAATTGCGATTATTACAGGGATGAGTGGTGCTGGAAAAACAGTAGCCATTCAAAGTTTTGAAGACCTTGGTTTCTTTTGTGTCGATAATTTACCACCGATGTTATTACCAAAATTTTTAGAGTTAATGCGGGAATCCAATAATAAAATGAACCGTGTCGCACTAGTGATGGACCTGAGAGGTCGGGAATTTTTTGACCATTTATTCCAAGTGCTTGATGATTTAGAAAATACATCTTGGTTAACTCCACATATTGTTTTTTTAGATGCGGATAACGAAACATTAGTAAGAAGATATAAAGAAACTCGCCGTTCCCATCCGTTATCTAAAAATGGTTTGCTACTTGATGGAATTCAACAAGAACGTAAACTATTAGAAAATTTAAAGGGAAGGGCCCAAACGATTATTAATACGTCCAATTTGAAGCCAAAAGAATTGCGGGAAAAAATTCAGACGGCGTTTTCTAACAGTAAGACTAAATTATTTACCGTTAATATTGTCTCCTTTGGTTTTAAGCATGGGATTCCGATCGACACTGACCTTGTATTCGATGTTCGTTTTTTACCCAATCCTTTTTATATCGAATCAATGCGCAAACAAACAGGTTTGGATGAAGAAGTTTATGACTATGTGATGAAATGGACAGAAACAGCGAAATTTTTAGATAAATTGACGGACTTGCTTCAATATATGTTGCCGTTATATAAACGAGAAGGGAAAAGTCAACTGGTCATTGGTATTGGTTGTACAGGCGGACAGCATCGTTCTGTTGCAATTGCAGAATACTTAGGGAAAAAACTGGCGGACGATTATTACGTACGTGTTTCCCATCGTGAAATTACAATGGAAAGGGTACAGGTAAAATGAATCGACAACCAAGAATCGTTATTATTGGAGGAGGTACAGGTCTTCCTGTATTATTACGCGGCATCAAGAAATATCCAGTTGATATTACGGCAATCGTTACGGTAGCTGATGATGGTGGTAGTTCGGGAAGGTTAAGAGAAGATTTAAGCATTCCACCACCAGGCGATGTAAGAAATGTATTAGCTGCCTTATCTGAAGTTGAACCATTAATAGAGGAATTATTTCAACATCGTTTTGATGCTAAGGGAGATCTGTCTGGACATTCGTTAGGGAATTTGATGCTGGCCGCAATGACAAATATTACGGGAAATTTTGCCCACGCTATTCATGAGATGAGTAGAGTTTTAAATGTAAAAGGTCGCGTACTCCCTTCTGCCAACCAAAGTGTTGTCCTCCATGCAGAAATGGAAGATGGTCACATCGTTCACGGGGAATCAATGATTCCAAAATATGGAAAAAGGATTAAGCGCGTTTTTATCACACCAGAAGATGTACTTCCACTACCTGAAACGCTTCAAGCAATTAATGATGCGGATTTAATTGTCATTGGGCCAGGTTCTTTATATACGAGTATATTACCAAATTTAATTGTCCCTCAAATAGCGGAAGCGGTAACACGAGCGAATGCGAAAAAGGTCTATATTTGCAATTTAATGACTCAAAAAGGTGAAACTTACGGATTTACAGCCAGTGATCATGTGCAAGCAATTTATGATCATATTGAACCTCGGTCTATTCAAAAAGTTATTGTCAATAATGGTCCAATACCGACAGATGCTGAAATCCGATATAAAGGTGAATTAGCGACACCGGTTGTTGTTGATAAGAAGGAATTAAACAGTTTAGGTGTTGAAGTTATCGCAGAATCTATTGTAAAAATGGAAGATGGCGTGTTAAGACATGATACGAATAAATTAGCAAAATTAATTTATGACTTACTTTTAAATGAGATAAAACAGGCGATGTGACCGAATAGGAGGTGAAGGGATTGTCGTTTGCTTCGGATATAAAAAAGGAATTAACCAATCTCTCTATTGACAGTGAATGTTGTGCGAAGGCTGAATTATCTGCAATCATCCGGATGAACGGTTCGATTTCCTTTACCAATAAACGAATAGTAGCTGATGTTCTTACAGAAAATGCGGCCATTGCCCGTCGCATTTATTCTTTAATTAAAAAATTGTATGACGCCGAAGTGGAAATTTTTGTACGAAAGAAAATGCGTTTGAAGAAAAACAATATCTATATTGTTCGGCTTATAGAGCGTGTGAAAGATATTTTAGCGGATTTAAAAATTGTTGGAGAGGAATATCGCTTTAACAATGAAATCGCACCAGAACTCATTTTAGGGAGTTGTTGTCAACGAGCCTATTTAAGAGGGGCATTTTTAGCGGGTGGATCTGTTAATAATCCAGAAACTTCTTCCTATCATTTAGAAATCTCTACACTTTATCAAGAACATGGTGAGGCATTAATTAACTTATTGGAGCAGTTTGAATTAAATGGGAAGCTTTTAGAACGAAAAAAAGGATTTATTGTATATATGAAAGAAGCCGAAAAGATTTCCGATTTTCTAAATATAATTGGAGCTCACAACGCTTTATTGCGCTTTGAGGATGTCCGTATTGTTCGAGATATGAGAAATTCCGTCAACCGTTTAGTTAATTGTGAAACCGCTAATTTAAATAAAACAATCGGAGCAGCTATTCGTCAAGTAGAAAATATTAAGTTTATTGATAAAACAATTGGAATTGATGCGTTGCCAGAAAAATTACAGGAAATTGCGAAGCTTCGTTTGGAATATCAAGATGTCACCTTAAAAGAATTAGGTGAGATGGTTTCTGGCGGTATTAGTAAATCCGGGATCAATCATCGTCTGCGCAAAATTGATGAAATTGCAAACAAACTACGTGCTGGAGAGTCTATAAAATAGAGAGCCGTACCATAAGTAAAAATTTTTATTTTCCTTTCTAAATCGTTTATACTAAAAAGAATAGAATAGTTTTATAGAATAATAAAAGATTCTCTAATTTGTTTGTTAAAGGGGGGAGAATGCAAAATGGTTGAGAAAAAGGTTACTGTTCAATTGAAAACCGGTTTACAAGCTCGTCCGGCGGCTTTATTTGTGCAAACAGCTAACTCATATTCTTCAGAAGTATTTTTAGAATATGAAGGACATAAAATCAATGCTAAAAGTATTATGGGGATTATGAGTTTAGCGATTGGAAATGGGAAATCGGTTACACTTTATGCAGAAGGTAGTGATGAGGAACGCGCGATAGAGGATTTAAGCCAGTTTCTTCAAAAGGAAGAATAAATCATGTATCGAGTACGTCCTTAAAACTGAGGGAAATTGTATGATAAAAAGGAGCCGTTATTCAAGATGAATCTTGATTCGGCTCCTTTGCTTACTAACAAATTATTTTTATCTTTCTTTTAAATTATTGCGATCGATAATGTTATCGATTAAACCGTAATCTTTTGCCTCTTGGGCAGACATGAAATTGTCACGATCCGTATCTTTTTCGATAATTTCTAACGGTTGACCAGTGTTTGCAGCTAAAATTTTATTTAATTTATCACGAGTTTGTAAAATATGTCTAGCATGAATTTCAATTTCTGTTGCTTGACCTTGTGCACCACCTAGAGGTTGGTGAATCATGACTTCAGCGTTTGGAAGTGCAAACCGTTTACCTTTTGCACCAGAAGATAGTAAGAATGCTCCCATTGATGCAGCCATACCGATACAAATCGTTTGAACGTCTGCTTTTACAAAGTTCATTGTATCGTAGATTGCCATACCAGCAGTTACACTTCCACCAGGACTATTAATATAAAGGGAAATGTCTTTTTCTGGGTTTTCTGCATCTAGAAATAATAATTGAGCAACTACAGAATTGGCTACATTGTCATCAATTGGTCCGCCAAGCATAATAATCCGGTCTTTTAATAACCGAGAGTAAATATCGTAGGCGCGCTCACCACGGTTTGTCTGTTCAATTACTGTAGGAATTAAAGTCATTCGATTTTCCTCCTTTAATGAAAAAATATGTAATAACGGCTCTAACGGAAGTTCTATAAGTTGTTCAAAATGAAATCGCAATCGTTCAAAACGGTATTTCATTTTCGGATAGTAGTAAAAAATAGAGCCGCAAATACACTGTTACTTAACTTATTGTATGTTTATTCTACATCAATGGTCAATAAAGGTCAAACAAAAAGAGATGGGGATTCCTTCTTAATCTATATAACGGAATACATCAACTCATTATTGCCCCATACCGTTATAAATAAACCTTTATCTAACACTATTATAGACCTTTTGACGATTTAATGGTAACTTTTTCGAATGAAATTTTATTGGTACTAATTCATTCGTTTACCCTTTTGAAAATATTGTGACATAGGTTTTGTGTAATTGCAATTAAAAAGTTTGAAAATTCAGTGATTTAATGGTCTAATACGACCTGTTTGAAAAATACATTAAAAATAGGAGTACAAATAAAAAAGCTAACTTTCATT
>CADBNU010000097.1 GCA_902796085.1 Heyndrickxia coagulans | reverse complement strand
CGTTTTAAAAATTCCTTTGTCCGATCTTGTTTTGGATTATTAAAGATTTGGTCAGGTGTTCCTTCTTCTGCAATAACACCTTTATCCATAAAGACAATGCGATCTGATACGTCTCTTGCAAAATCCATTTCATGAGTCACAATGATCATTGTTAAACCACTGTTGGCCAAGTTTTTCATTACCTCTAAAACATCACCAACCATTTCAGGATCAAGAGCTGATGTAGGTTCATCAAATAACATAACATCCGGATCCATGCTAAGAGCTCTTGCAATAGCAACCCGTTGTTTTTGACCCCCAGATAGTTGTTTCGGTTTTGCATGAATAAACTGATCCATACCAACAAGCTTTAAATATTTTAAAGCCTTCTTTTCCGCTTCCTCTTTTGAACGTTTCAACACTTTTATTTGTCCAACAGTACAATTACTTAGTACATCATGATTATCAAACAAATTAAAGCTTTGGAAAACCATTCCCATTTTTGTACGGTGATGATTGACATCTTTCATATCTTCTAAAATATTCGTACCTTCAAAAATAATTTTTCCACCACTAGGCTTTTCTAATAAATTGATACAACGTAGTAAGGTTGATTTTCCTGAGCCAGAAGAACCAATAATACTAACAACTTCACCCTTCTTAACAGAAAAATTAATATCTTTTAATACCTCACGTTCACCAAAATATTTGCTCAAATGCTGAATATCAATAATCGTTTCAGTTTGAGCATCTACTTGCTGAGCTAACTTATTCATTATGACCTTCCTTTCAAATCAAGCTCTTAGTCCTTAAACTTCGGCAAATCAACTTGCATTTGATTGCCAACTAAATTGTAATTTTCTGGTCCTTCCAATTTGCGCTCTAGTAACCGTAATATTCTTGTCACTGTAAAAGTCAAGACTAAATAGATAACAGAAGTAATAAAGAACGTTTCAAAGAACATGAAGTTTGCACCGGCAATTGTATTAGAAGCGAAGAACAACTCAGAAACAGATATAACATTTAATACCGATGTATCTTTTATGTTAATGACAAATTCATTACCTGTTGCTGGTAAAATATTTCGAATCGTTTGCGGCAATATAACATTCATCATTGTTTGATAGTGATTCATGCCAATTGCTTGAGCAGCTTCAAATTGTCCCTTATCAATGGATAAAATCCCTCCTCGGACAATTTCTGCCATGTATGCACCAGTGTTTATAGACACAATTAAGTAGGCTGCTGTCATATTATCAATATCGATTCCAAAAGCTAAGTCTAAGCCATAAAAAATAACCATAGCCTGTACCATCATCGGAGTGCCACGGAATACTTCTATATAAAACGAGAGAATCCAATTTATCACACGTAAAAAAATTCGTTTTATTCGATTTTCTGGTGTAGGAATCGTCCGAATCACACCAATAATTAAACCAATAATAGAACCGATAACCGTACCTACAATGGCAATCAATAAGGTTACGCCTGCTCCTCTTAGAAAAGCGTCCCAGTTATTGATAAATATATCGGCAATAACTTCAAAATTCATACTAAATTCCTCCTAGTAGATAAAGAGGAGGATGTCCTACATGGTAATACACTTAAGGACAACCTCGATAAAATTTATTGTGAAGCTGGTTGGTTGCGTATAGCAGCATCCATAATTTCGTCACGCTCTTCTTCAGATATACCAGCTAAGATTTCATTAATCTTTTCTGTTAAATCACTGCCTTTCTTTAACCCCACTGCAATGGCAGTATCTTCATCAGAGGTTTCAAATCCATCTTCAAACTCAACAAACGTAAGTTTATCGTTAGCAGAAGTTGCTGATATTGCTTCTGGCCGTTCAGAAACATAACCGTCAATTTTTCCAGCTTCCAATGCTACACGCATTGTTGAAAAATCATTCATTGCTTGTTGTTTGTTAACACCATCAATTTGGTCAATAACTGAATAATGGAATGTATTTAATTGTGCTGTAATTTTCGCACCACTAAAATCTTGAATGGAAGTAGCATTTTCATATGGACTTCCCTTTTGGACAACCATGACTAAATCAGATTTATAGTAACTATCTGTAAAATCAATGGCTTTTTTACGATCTTCAGTAGGGGACATTCCTGCTATAACCGCATCAATTTTTTCCGAATTTAACGAAGGAATTAAACCTTCCCAATCCGTTTTAACGATTACTAACTCTTTTCCTAGTCCTTCAGCAATTCGTTTTGCAATTTCGACGTCATACCCGCCAGCATATTCTTTCAAACCTTTAATTTGAACAGCACCGTTTGAGTCATCTTTTTGTGACCAGTTAAACGGTGGATACGCTGCTTCTAGTCCGACAACAAATGTATCTTTTTCACTAGAACTTGAACCTGAATCACTACCTCCTCCACAAGCTGCTAAAAACCCGCTTATGAATAATAAAGTTATACATAACATAAATATCTTTCTCATTGAATTCCCTCCTAAAGTATTTTTTACCAATATATCTCTTAACATGAGATAAATATTACTTTTCATTCGTTTTTTCAAACGAAAAAACGACCCGAGGTGAACTCAGGTCGTTGACATGCAAAATTGTGCCGTACAACAAGTCCCCCTACTTTTTCCCTAAATGAGATAGCACAACTCAGGTATACGGGATAAAATACCTGAGACAGTCTTACAGTTATTCACTGTAAGCCCAGCAAGTAATACTGAGAAATATTACAAGCTTCGGCGATATTTCCTCATCTTTGATTCATAGCGTTCTCAAGCTCCTCAAAAGACTATTAAATACCGCGCCTCTACCTCACCGAAGTAGTGAGGATTCTATTAAATTGTCGAATCTATATTACAACTTAACTATCATCTTGTCAACCTAAATAATTGAATTGAAGATTCTAACTTTCAGTGAATATCTTGGATATGATGGTCAACTTAATATAGGTCGCCTCATTGTATGGCGACCTACTCTCTAAAGTTTACGCAACTTCACGTTTGGCAATTTGATTTAATTCTGCTTGAGGAATCTTCCACAGCTCTCTCCATTTTTTTATGGCAGAGACTAAAATAACAACTCCAAGAATCAACATAACTATTGAAAGAACACCGTTTAGTACATTATAACCGTCAGCTACAGGATTTAAGTAGACATTTTGTACCATCCAAATACCTGCGACCATTACGGTTACAAACAAGTAAGCAAGAGGAATCAAACATGTTAACATGTATCTACGTTTTGTGGCAATTTTAAGAATAACTGTTGCACCAACAATTAATCCAATGGATGCCATTAATTGGTTTGAAACGCCGAATAGTGCCCAAACAGAACTAATATCTCCCGATAATAGCAGATATCCCCACATAACACAGGCAAGTGCACTAGCAAATATATTTGCACCGATAGACTTAAGATCTTTCAACGGTTTATAAAATGTGCCTATGAAATCTTGAATTAAATATCGTGCAGTTCTAGTTCCCGCATCAATCGCTGTCAGGATGAACACTGCCTCAAACAATATGACGAATTGATAGAAGAATGAAGCAAGATGATTAAAAAATGGGACCGCTGTAAATATTTCGGTCATTCCTACTGCCAATGTTACCGCTCCACCAGTTCTACCTTCTAAATCCATCTCTACTTTTTCTTCAAGTTCTGATAAGTGGACCGTTTCCATACCTAATTCAGCGAATTTTTCAGGTGATGAGTTAATCGCAAAATAGTCTCCTGGTTGTAAAGAAACAGCTGCAACTAATGCCATAATAGCAACAACACATTCTACTAACATACCGCCAAATGCAATCGGTTTTGCATCTCTCCAGCGATTAATCATTTTCGATGTTGTACCAGAACTAACAAATACGTGGAAACCAGAAATTGCCCCACAGGCAATTGTTATTGAAATAAATGGCCATACTGGACCTGTAACAACCGGACCTCCATCTAGCAATTCAGTAAATGCAGGAAATTGAACAGTCGGATTAATAAAGAGAACACCCACGATTAAAGCACCAAAGACTCCTACTTTCATGAAAGTACTTAGGTAATCACGTGGTTGTAATAATAACCAAACTGGTAAGGCTGCAGCAAAAAATGCATATATTGGTAAAATAATTGCTAAAGTACTACTTTCAAGTGTTAATAGATCACCAAGCCATGTACCTTCAATGTACTGACCAAATATAACAGCAATCATAATTAATGAAAAACCAACAATTGTTGCTAATTTTAGGTTTCCAGTTTTTCTATGATATAATCCTACTCCCATTGCGATAGGGATTGTAATCGCTACCGCAAATGTTCCCCAAGGATTTCTTTCAAGTGCATTTAAAACAACTAATGAAAGTCCTGCCATTGTAATCGTTATAATAAATAACATTGCTAATCCAGTACAAAATCCTGCAACAGGACCAAGCTCTTCTTTAGCAACTTCTGAAAAGGATTTACCATCTCTTCTCATTGATGCAACAAGTACAACAAAATCATGAACAGCTCCCCCAATCACCGCACCAATTAATAGCCACAGTAAACTCGGTAAGTATCCAAATTGAGCTGCTAAGATTGGACCAACGAGTGGGCCTGCAGCAGCTATAGCGGCGAAATGATGTCCAAAGGTAACCCATTTATTTGTTGGGACATAATCTTTTCCATCTTCATGTTTATGGGAAGGCGGTTTCATTTCTTCCTCTAATTCCTCTACTTTAAGGACTTTTGCCGCCATAAAAGTACCATATAACCGATATGCAATCAAAAGTATACAAATAGAACCAATCACGATTGTAACCGCGTTCATAAATATTTCTCCTCCCTCATTCACTAGTTACCGACATTTTACAAAATAAAAACGCTTTTTCTCGTTTTTCATAGTAACTTGCAAAAATCGGGAGGTGAAAAACAAAGACTGGTAGATAAAATACAATTCTTGCTGAAAATGTTGATCATTTGTCACAATTTCCATTTGTTATATGCCAATAAATTGCTTTAAATCTTTAGCATACGTTCTACTTACAGGGACTTTCGAACCATCACTCATTAATAAGTTATATGTGGAATTAAACCACGGTTGTATTTCCATAATTAAATCTGTATTAACTATAAAACTACGGTGAACTTGCAAAAATGGATGGTTGATTAATTTTTTAGCAAATCCTGATAAAGTTTCAGCAACAACATATTCATATTGAATTGTTTTTAATTTACTCTTTCCTTCTTTAGCCTCAAGATATACGATGTCAGCAGGATTAACCAAAATGATTCGTTCATCTAGATTTACAGCTAATTTATCAGTCCTTTCGTTCTTCCCTCTACTGATGTCGACATCTTCGTTATAGCCTTTATTTCTAATATTGTTAACTTTATCTAATGTTTTTTGTATTCTTTTTTCGTCATATGGTTTTAAAACATAATCTACGGCATTTGTATCAAAGGCTTGTAAAGCATATTCGTCATAGGCTGTCACGAAACAAATGGCTGGGACCGATTGCAAACGATCCATTTTTTTTGCTAGGGTCATACCATTTTCTTCATCTAATTGAATATCTAAAAAAACAATATCCGGCTGATTGATGGCAATATCAGTAAAAGCTTCTTCTATATTGTCACTTTCACCGACTACTTTTACCTTCCTTGTCCGATTAAGTATATATTTCAATTCATCTCTTGCTAATGGTTCATCGTCAACAACATAAGCTTTAAGCACCTAGACCATTCCCTTCTTCATAGATTGGTAGAATAATTGAAACAGTAGTTCCATAGTATTCTTTACTCTCAATCTTTATACTGGCCTTTCGGTTATAAAGACCGTGCAAGCGCTCAAATATATTAAATAATGCCGTTCCATTCCCTTTTTTCGAATGAACAACTTGTTTACCGAGCTGACTTAATTTTTCCTGGGATATCCCTATTCCATTATCCGTTACTATAATATTTAACTGGTTGTCTTTCAGATAAATTCGAATGTATATAGCCCCTTTATTTTTACTACCAGGAAAACCATAATTAACTGCATTTTCAACAAGTGGTTGTAAAATAAATGGCGGTATTGAGTAGTTTTCCATCTTTGGATCCACTTGAAACTTGAATTGGAATTTCTCTGGAAAACGGGCTTGGACTAAGGCAATATATGCATGCACAACTTCAAGTTCCAGCTTTAATGGTACAAACGGTTGCCTTGCTCCTTGGATATTCCCGCGGAAAAAGGAACTTAATTGCAACAATAACTCGCGTGCTTTCTCAGGATTGGTTCGACAGAGAGCGGAAATTGTATTTAAACTGTTAAACAAAAAATGAGGATGAATTTGTGAATGTAACGCCTTAATCTCAGCATCTTTCAACAACTTCGCCTGTTTCTCTGCTTCCACTAGTTCCAATTGGGTAGAAAATAATTCTGCTAAACCATTCGCTAAATGTTCTTGTACTTGATCTAACTTTGCTGGATTGACAAAGTACATCTTTAATGTCCCAGCTGTTCGATTTTTTACCTTTAAAGGGATGACGATTGCTGCTTTTAACGGACAATCATGTTCCCAACAGCCAATCTCCTCTTTTGAACGAGCAACATCGACTTGCCCCGATCGAAGTACGCGATTTGTTAATTTCGTTTCTGGTTTCAATAATGGCTTATGGTGATCACTAGCTATACCAACATGGGCGAGAACCATTTGTTCATCTGTTATCGCTACTGCATCAGCTTCGGTCATATCAAGAATAATTTCCGATATTTTTTTACAGGATTCAATATTTAGTCCTTCTCGAAAATACGGTAAAGTCTTTTCTGCGATGGAGAATGCTGTATCCGTTTGCAAAACACGCATGCGAACATCTTCTCGTTTAGCATGTTTGATAATGAGCATAAACAACATCGTTCCGAATCCATTAATCACAATCATTGGAAAACTTATAAGTTTAACTAATTCTAAAGCAAGATGAAAAGGTTCTGCAATGAATAGAATAATAATCATTTGAAATGTTTCCATAACCATACCAGTTACAACAGCAAAACCTACGGTTATTTTCTTTCCTGATTCTCCTCTTTTCCTACCTAAATATCCTGCCACAATACCTGCTATTATCGTTGAAATTGAACAAGCAAAAGCAGTAAATCCACCTAGAAAATAACGATGGATACCAGCAATAAGTCCTGAACCAATTCCGACGACTGGTCCACCTATTAAACCACCAATGACAACACCTAGTACTCTCGTATTTGCAATAGCATTATCTTCGTCGATAAACGAATGCCAGCTCATATAATCTGTATATCTATTAAAAACTTCTATTCCCGTATAATTACTAATGATGCCAAACATTCCAAATAAAAGGATTAACATGAGTTTATCTTTACGATCCTGTTCGTTTTGGATTATTTGGCGAAAGGTGCGTAACTGTGCAAGTAAAAAAGCGACGATTAATATAATTCCAGTCTTTTCTAGCATAAACGGTACTAAGGTAAACATAACCACCCTACCTATCATGATGATTTTTACTACAATCGTCTCAATATATTAGTATACAATATACTCATTATGAGTAAAATTACGGTAAACGATTTTACTTTTAAAAAAATGGATCGGTTACCTTATTTTTCACATAGCTTATTCAAATCTTTTATAGTATAATATAATAGTTTTTTACATACATACACATAAATGTTAAAAATCTAACAAAATGAAATAAAGGAGAAGTCTTTTATGTGGTTTCTTTTTGCCATATTAACCACCTTATCATGGGGGGCTGCGGATCTTTTTTATAAAAAAGGTTCAAATGCTAAAGACAAATACAGCCATTTAAAAGTATCTATCATGGTCGGGCTTGTAATGGGGATTCACGCCTTATGTTATATGTTCGTGAAAGGCATTCATTTTGACCCTTTCGACATGGTGAAATACTTACCTGTATCTATTCTTTACATTCTTTCTATGATTATTGGTTATTTTGGACTGCGTTACCTTGAATTATCTATTTCTTCCCCAGTTCAAAACTCATCTGGTGCAATCACTGCCATCTTATTACTTATTTTCTTCCCTCAACCAATCGGTTTGATCAATGTTATTGGAATCGTATTGATTACGGGTGGGGTCATTGGTTTAGGTGTTCTTGAAAAACGAGCACAAACACAAGCTTTGCAATCAGACAAAGTTAATATAGACCCGAAATATCAACTAAGTATTTTAGCAATTACCTTCCCTATTCTTTATGCGATAATCGATGCTTTAGGAACATTTGCTGATGGTATTTATTTAGATGAGTTAGCTTTAATTAGTGAAGATGCAGCACTTTTAGCGTATGAATTTACTTGGTTCATTGTTGCCATTATATGTTATATCTATATACGCATAATAAAAAAAGAAAACTTCCATATTTTAAAAGAACCAGTACGTGCTACTGCAGCTATCTTTGAAACGGCAGGCCAATTTTTCTATGTGTTTGCAATGGCCAAAAACGCTGTTATTGCAGCACCGCTCATTGCTTCTTATAGCATTGTTTCGGTCATTTTATCTCGTATATTCTTAAGAGAAAAATTAGACAAAGCATACTATTTCGTCATTGCTATCGTATTAATTGGGATTGCGGTTTTAGGTGTCGCAGAAGAATTGTAAAAATAAAGAGGCTATCAATAGGATAACGGTAAGGTTGTTAATATCGTTTCTTCCTTTGCTAGCCTCTCTTTTTTTGATGAACAATGGTTTCTGTTTCTCTCCATATCACTTGAATTTAGGTAACTGCTGAAATTATTCCCTCTTCATTAAACCATATTTAATTAATTCCTTTAAGTGACGATTCCACTCCTCTTTCGGCACATGAAAATGGTTTGGAATCGTAAGTGATTGAAAAATATAAGCAAGAATTAAAGAATCAGGTATATCTTGTTTTAAGACTTTTTCTTTTTTACCAAGATTGATAAAATTCTGTAACAAACGATACATTTCTAAATGTAACTTCTCTAGTTCTTCTTGATTTTTTTTACCCTTTGATTACTTTTCCCATTAATCTGCTTACCAATTTCAATGAAGGTATGGACATTCATACGATCAAAAATTTGCTTCATTAAAAATTCAAACTGATCTTCAAAGGTTTGATAATTGTCAATATATTGCAATTCAGAAAGAAAGGCATTTAACTCGTGAATCATAAAAGCTGTAATAAGTTCGTCCTTATTCGCATAATATTTATAAATTGTTCCCCTTGATACCCCTAAATGTTCCGCTAAAATACTGAAGGTAAAACCTTCATATCCATTTTTTAATAGAAGATTTTTCACAGCTTGAAAAAGCTCGATTAACGTAAATTTCCGTTCCCGCGCCAATCCTATCACCCCTTATATAAATTACCATAATCAATACACGAAAAAAGGAGGAACAGAACGTCCTCCCAAATTACAATTAATTAATCTTAGTGTAATTTTGCTTTTTCTAATTCACCAAGGAATTTATCATTTAATACTTTAATATACGTACCCTTCATACCGAGTGAGCGGGATTCGATGACACCAGCACTTTCTAGTTTTCTAAGCGCATTAACAATAACAGAACGAGTAATTCCAACGCGATCCGCCACTTTGGAAGCTACTAAAATTCCTTCTTTTCCGTCTAATTCCTCAAAAATATGCTCAACCGCTTCAAGTTCACTGTAAGATAGAGAAGAAATCGCAATTTGTACTGCTGCTTGGCTACGAGCTTCTTCTTCTAGTTCTTCCGATTCAGCACGTAAAATTTCCATACCAACAACAGTAGCACCATATTCTGCTAATACAAGATCATCATCTTCAAATTCTTGATCTAAACGGGAAAGTATTAATGTTCCTAAGCGTTTACCACCGCCGTTAATCGGAACAATTGTAGTTAATGCATTTGGAAGGATTTCATGATTATCCATAGGAAATGCAGTATATTCACTATCAACACCTAGATTTGCTGTCGTTTCACGAATGTTAAATAGATTGTTTGCATATTCTTCAGAAAACTGTTTTTCATCTATCATCTTTTTAAGTTTTTCACTTTCTACCCGTTGAGGTACTTCTAAACCTAAAAGTTTCCCTTTTCTGCTGACAACATAAACATTGGCATCAATTACCTCACTCAATGTATCAGCCATCTCTTCAAAGTTTACTGGTCTAGCACCAGTACTTTGCAACAATGCATTAATTTTTCTTGTTTTTGCTAATAAGTCCACATTAAATCCTCCTATATTTTTTATTATTATGTGTATTTTTTATAAAAATAATCGTAGGACTTTTCTATATCTTATGCCCTCTGTTTATTCTAGAAATTTATGTCGTTAATAACTTCACAAAAAAGTCCTTAAAATAATGAGTAGAACACATCTCTACCCAAAAAATAATAATAATATAAAATTCGACAAAATACAACAAATACATTAGAACTTTTAGAATTGTTTAACACGAGGTTGTGAACTTAGATCCAATTATTTTAATAAAAGTAAATGGATCTACTACTTTTTGTTACATATAAGGAAGATTACTATAAAAAGTAAAATTAAATCATATCAAAATATAGAGTTTTATCGAATATCATCATTGAATTAAAAGTATTCTTCCATAATATGGCTTCTAACAAAATTTGGCCCAAAATGTGGACAAAATTTAAAGAATACTCCGTTTGAGTAACAAATGATACGAATGTTATTCTGAACATATACTTCGTTCGAAATCAGCAATAATTTAAGGAGTGTTTATTTTGTTAAATTTCAACTGGAAAAAGTTAATTCTGATTACAATGGTATCCGTTATGTTTTTTATAGTAGGATGTGGAAATAACAATACTGAAAGCAGTATAAATGAAGATGGATCAACCAATTATAGTAAGGCAGTAGATTATACGATTATCGGCATTGAACCAGGAGCCGGAATAACCCAACAAGCAAAAGAAACGTTAGAAGAATACGAAAATCTAGCCGGTTGGGAGCTCCAAGAAAGTTCTACAGCCGGCATGTTGGCCGAACTAGAAAATGCGATTAAAAATAAGGATCCGATTATTATTACAGGTTGGAATCCACATTACAAGTTTTCTCAATATGATTTAAAATATTTAGAAGATCCAAAAGGCTCTTTTGGTGGCGAGGAATCTATTCATACAATTGTTAGAAAAGGATTAAAGGAAGACATGCCTAACGCTTATAAAATTCTTAATCAATTCCATTGGGATGTCAAAGATATGGAATCGGTCATGTTAGAAGCACAAGAAACTTCTTTTGAAGAAGCTGCTAAAAATTGGATTAAAGCTAATCAAGATAAGGTAACTCAATGGATTAAAGATACTGAACCTGTTAACGGAAAATCTATAGAATTAGTATCAACACCTTGGGATACTGAACGAGCTTCAAGTGAGGTACTTAAACAAGTACTAGAGAAACAAGGATTTAATGTTAAAGTAACACCCGTTGATCCTGCTGTCGTTTTCCAAGCAATCGCAGATGGTGAAGCGGATGCATCTCAAGCACCATGGTTACCTTCAACTCACAAACCATTTTATGAAAAATATAAGGACGATATTGTCGACCTAGGCGAAAACTTAAAAGGTACAAGAACCGGCCTTGTCGTTCCAACTTACATGAATATTGACTCCATTGACGATCTTCAACCTAAAGATGGATAATAAAAGTGAACATAACTTCATTGCATTGATTTAAAAAGGAGAATTCGAATCATATTCGAATTCTCCTTTTATCAATTAAATATTTATACAGGTTGTTCAACTGTTTCCTTTTCTTCAACGTTTTCCTCTTCTTCTTCCGAACCCGTTGATACAACTGAAACAATCGTTTCATCATCTTCATGATTAATTTTAATTGATTGATAGTCATCTCTAATATCCGCAACTTTAACTGTATCGCCAACTGCTAAATTCGTTACATCAACTGTAATTTTTTCAGGGATTTCTGTTACTCTTGCTGTAATATCTAGATCATGTAAAACTAGTTGTAAAGTGCCACCGAGTTTCGTTCCTTTGGCCACCCCTTCAACAACAACTGGAACATTCGTATCAATTTCGCTTTTCTGATCAACAAATAAAAAATCGGCATGGATGACATCCTGAGTAAGACGATCTACTTGATAGTCCCCTAGAATTACTTTTTTTACTTCGCCATCAATTATCATATCAATAACTGCATTTCTGCCGTGTTTTCTTAATACTTTCAATAATTCTCCCTTTTTTAAAGAGATTGCCGTTGTTTCTTCCTTATTACCATAAGCAACTGCGGGAACGTAACCATTTTTTCTTAATTGGCTTACCACTGATCTCTTAAAATCCTTTCGAACTTCTGCGACTAACGCTGTACTCATAGCTCGTCACCTTCCGTTTTCAGAATTTTAGACATCTGTGTAACCAATGATGTAATATATCCTATTACACTATCATTATATTAAATTGTGTATTTTTTATCAAAATTTTTGAACAATTATTATACTCATATGTAAACTTAAAGTATAGCTAGTAGGTACACATATATAAAGGAACTGTCCAGAAAGTCTGAATATAGGGATCATTGTAAGGTATGTTGAGGGACGCGCATCCAATTGGGCGACCTCAGCGCAAGTACGTTTGCGGGGTTTTCGGCCCATGTGCCTGGACGCTTTTATGCAAAAATTGCTGTTCCCGCTTGAATCGTCACCAACTCCCCCTTCAAAATTCCGCTTTTTTAGACTTATTGGACAGCCCCCACTATTAATCGGTTAAATTATCCGATATTCTTTTTCGTTTTAGAAAGTGCTGCTTCATCTACAACAACCGTTACATTATCATGGTTTCTTAATATAGAAGCTGGAAAGTCTTCACTTACTTCTTCTTTATCTAATAAACGAGCCACTGCATCTGCTTTACTTTCCCCGGAAACAATTAATAAAATTTCTTTACTTTCCATAATTGTACCGATTCCCATCGTAATGGCTTGTTTTGGCACATCATCTAAAGATGCAAAAAATCTTGAATTAGCTTTACGAGTAGATTCGTCTAATTCAACGACATGTGTTCTTTGTGTAAATGGAGTACCTGGTTCATTAAATCCAATATGACCATTCATTCCCATGCCTAATAATTGCACATCAATTTTTCCTACTTTTTGAATTCGTTGCTCATATTCTTGACACTCTTTTTGTAAATCAGGTGCCACACCATTTGGAAGGTTTACATTTTCTTTTGTAATATCAACATGATTAAATAACTTTTCCATCATATAAAAGTGATAGCTATTTGGATCATTTTTATCTAATCCCACGTATTCATCTAAGTTAAACGTTGTAACATTTTTGAATGAAACTTTTCCTTCTTTATACTTTTTTATCAACTCTTCATATAATCCTTCTGGGGTTGATCCAGTAGCCAATCCAAGAACAGGCTTATCTAACTTTGCAATTCTTTTAACAAGATAATCAGCTGCATATCGACTCATTTCATCATAATCTTTTACTTTCACAATTTTCATTGCTATTTCGCTCCTTTCAAGGCAATATTGCACAACAAAATAGTAATATATACTCAATTTATTTTATCATTTTCATTATAAATACTAATACGTATTTTTTCCTCGTTTTCTAAAAAAGTATGTACATTTATTTATTATATTCATATACCTAAAAGACACTACATATAAGAGAGAATTTACGTTATTTCAAATAAGTTTACTACTTATTCAACCAAATAATTCAGATAAAGCTCTTAAATAAGACCCCATATCACCTAGCAACAATATGTAAAATGTATCACACTTAAACTTACTATACCGATATTATTGACAAATAACAATACAGAATAAAAACTGTCGAGAATTTGACATATTTACCTAATCCTTGATATTTGTGACATTTTTATATAAGAAAATGAACTATTGTAATTGAGACTATGGTTCGCTTTCTTTTTAATAAAACATCAAAGCCTATCCTCACTTTCCAAAAAGTAAAAGATGACTATACATTAAAACGCATTTTCAAAGACTTGTCTAAAAAGTTTTTTCGATAACTTCAATATGAAGTTATCATGTGATCATCTGGGAACATTGCCTAGAAGTATTGCGCTTATAAACAAAACGATAATTAGGCTAGTTTTGGGAATACAGTGATTATATAAAGAAGAATTAAAAAACTTATCCCATATTTTTTTAGAAAAAGCAGAACTCGATTAAAAGAAGTCATTGAAATTGCTCAAAATCGTGGTGAACTCATTGATAAACCAGTTATCCAAATTATAAATATGGTAGGGACCACAATCGCTGGATTTCTTATTACCCGTTTTGCTCTCTTAAATGTACAAGCAACAATGAAATCGATGAATTTTGTTAATTTTATCATGAATGGAATTTGACGAAATTGAAACAAGGACAGGTCTCTTTGCGCCCATTGGCACGAAGAACCTGTCCTTCTGTATTAAAGTTGTGCCTCCTTTGAGTTTGAATTGACTGCTTTTTCTTCTTTGATTTTTTCTTGTAAACGTTTCGTTTCCATAACTATAATTCCAGATAATCCAATAAGAGCAATTAAGTTCGGAACAGCCATCAAACCATTCAAAATATCTGCTAATGACCATATGAGATCTAAAGAGGTCGTAGCACCTACAAAGATAAAAAGTACAAAAACTGTGCGATAGCCCCATACTGCTTTTGGACTTTTAAATAAGTATTGAAAACATTTTTCACCATAATAACCCCATCCAAGAATTGTTGAAGAAGCAAAAAATAATAATCCGAATGTGATTAAATATGGACCAATGTCTCCAATTAATAAACCGAAAGCCTCTGATGTTAAAACGCCAGCAGCAATGCTTTTATCTTCCCATAAACCAGACATCACTATGGTAATCCCCGTAATCGAACAAATCATTAATGTATCGAAAAATACTTGAGTCATTGAAACCAATGCCTGTCTGCCCGGTAAATCTGTTTTTGCAGCAGCTGCAGCAATTGGGGCAGAACCCATACCCGCTTCATTTGAGAATAGACCACGTGCTACCCCATAACGAATGACCGCACCGACAGTTCCTCCAAGAGCAGCCTCACCAGAAAAAGCATGGGTAAAAATAGTGGCAATTGCTTCAGGTACTAAATTAATATTTACAATCATGACATAAATACCAGCTAAAATATAAAAGAGTGCCATAAATGGAACAAAATAAGATGTAACCCGACCAATCCATTTTATTCCACCTAGAATAACAAGTCCTGCAAAAAGAACTAGAACAAGCCCTGTTACCCACGCTGGTATAGAAAAGGTGCTGTTCATTAAATCGCTAACAGCTTTTGCTTGCGTGCCATTACCAATTCCAAAAGCTGCCAACGATCCAAAAATCGCAAACAATACAGCTAGCCATTTCTGTTTAAGTCCATGTTCTAAATAATACAT
>CADBNU010000096.1 GCA_902796085.1 Heyndrickxia coagulans | reverse complement strand
TTCCCATCTGAATTCGATGCCTTTTCTGTTGGTTGACTAAAATTTGCCATTTGTTCGACTATCTCCACATCTTCCCCAACAATTGGAACATAAATCACCATTTCATCGGATACTTTTTGTGATAAATTGATTTTTGTCTGATCCGCATCATCTAAAAATCCACCCGCTCGTTCAACTAAATCAATCACCCGTTCTCCTAATTGGGCCGTATATACACCAGGTTTTGAAACCGCTCCTTTCACATCTACTTTTATCATCGTTGACTGCTCTAAAGATGCTTCCCTTTTTTTAGCAGTAGAATCTTCCTCTTGTACATTGCTTAACATCACTTCCTCCTTCATCAAATCATGTAACGTATCATCTGACTTTCCGTTCGACAGTAAATGATAAAGAATGATTCCTAATATCACTGCTCCGATTAACAGATATTGCTTTTTCTCCTGAATCCATTGGAATAACTTACTTCCCTTTGTCATAAATTTGTCATTCCTTTCATAATGTTTTATGAAATGCTCTTGAAAAGGAGGGAGAAAATGCGAATCGGAATCATTGGAACAGGAAATATGGGCACGATTTTAACAGAAGCTTTCATTGACAGTCAGGCTACCCCTCAAAATCATGTACACATCACGAATCGTACGATCGAAAAAGCACTTCAGTTAAAAGAAAAATATCCTGACATACACGTTGAAGAAACAAATGAAGAAGTCGTATCCAATAGTGATGTTATTTTCTTATGTGTAAAACCTTTGGACACATTTCCCCTTCTCGAAAAAATAAACCATTTATTAACAAAAGAAAAATGCTTAATATCCATTACAAGTCCAGTTGATGTCGAACAATTAGAACGTTATGTTCAATGTTCTTGTATACGTGTAATTCCAAGCATTACGAATCGATCTTTAGCAGGGGGTTGTTTAATAACTTATGGTTCTCACTGTTCGGATAAATGGAAAGAGACGATGAAACATTTCATTTCACACATAGGTAAACCAGTCGAAATTGGCCAACAATATACGAGGGTGGCATCCGATATTGTTAGCTGCGGACCAGCCTTTTTTAGTTTCATTATTCAAAAATTTATACATGCTGCTGTAAAAGAAACACAAATTAGCGAAAATCTTGCTACAACATTAGCTCAAGAAATGTTAGTCGGGATGGGGACATTAATAGAGAAAGGATATTATACGTTACCTACTTTACAGGAAAAGGTAAGTGTAAAAGGTGGAGTAACAGGAAAAGGCATTGAAATACTTGAAAACTATCAAATTGAAGAAATGTTTCGAAAGGTTTACAAGGCAACACAAAAAAAATATAACGAAGACAGAGACCATATCATGAAACAATTCAACTTTTATGATAATCATTATTCGACATAATTAAAAAAAATCCTTCTACTGTATTAAATTTTTTAACAAAAGAAGAGGGGCCGATCTACATTTTGCTTTTAAAGCGTATGTAGTTGGCTCCTCTTTATTTTTGTAAAGTAAAAAAGATACGATCATGATTTTCATTTGCAGGCAAGTCCGTAAAATCGCCCGTAATGGAATGAATTTTAAACCCGGCTTCTTCTACCCATTTTTTATATTGCCACATTTCAAAGGTTCTTTGCTTATGTAATTCATCAAAACGTTCATATTGATCTGTTTCCTCATCATAAACAAAGAATGTTAATTCATGTTCAACGGATAACGGATGTTCAAAAGGAAAAGAATTCCATATATAAGAAATTTTATCACCATTAAAAGCAAAAGTGCGATTCATAAATCCATTTGTGATTTTATGGGGGGAATGGACATCGAAAATAAACAATCCTTCATCTCGTAAAGCGTTATAAACACGATGAAAAGTACTACGCACTTGTTTTTCGCTCATTAAATAATTTAGCGAATCACAAAATATGACAACCACATCAAAGCCTTCCAATCCTTCCAATTGTGCCATATCCTGATGATAAAATGGAATATGAAAGCCTTTTTGGAACGCTTTGTTTTGAGCAACGGATAACATTTCTTCCGAAAGGTCTACCCCTACTACATGATAACCTCTTTCATGAAGTCTTAAGGTGACTTCACCAGTTCCACAGGCCAAGTCCATTATTCTTTTTGCATTTGGAAGGTACTTACATTTTTGTTTTTCAAAAAATTCCAGCCACTGGTCGTAAGGGGCTTCATCCATCAATTCATCATAAAGGTAAGAAAAATACTCATAACTCATTTGCTATTTCACTCAATACATCTTCGGTTGGAGCATCTCCCCATAACCGTTCTAAATTATAATAATTTCGTTCTTCTCGATGGAATACATGGACGACAACATCCCCTAAATCTACTAAAACCCAGCGCGCCTCATCAAATCCTTCCAACCGTTTTATTTCATACCCATTTTTGACAGCTTGATCTTTAATTTCTCTAGCTATTGCTTGTACTTGTTTATCTGAATTACCATGACAAATGACAAAATAATCAGCGATTAACGAAATCCCTCTCATATTAAGTGTAATAATGTCCTCTGCCTTTTTGTCATCCGCTGCTTTTACAGCTGTTAATAACAGTTCGCGATTGGTCATATACTGTTTTATTCCTCCTTCATTTTAATAAAATAATTATATGTATAAAGTGTATCTGGATAAATTGTAGCATTTTTCTTTGTTAAATATATGATGGTATTTTTCAAAGATTGTAAAATCGCTCCATCTAAATTTGTTTTAACGAGATCTCGTACTTGTTCTACTCCAGGAAAATTGCGATTTGGTTCAATATAGTCAGCGATAAAAATAATTTTTTCTAGCAATGTCATATTTGGACGTCCTGTTGTATGATAGGTTATTGCATTTAAAATATCTACATCTTCAATCCCCACTTCAGTTTTGACTAGATAGGAGCCAACGGGGGCATGCCATAATTCAGGATGAAAATCCAATAATTCCTTTGGCATCTTTTGTTCTATTATTATGCTTTTCATCTCATTTTCGGGACGGTATTTGGCATAATCATGAAAAATTGCAGCCAATTCTGCTTTTTTTTCATCATAACCGTATTTTTTGGCTAAATCAACCGCTGTCTCCATTACACCGATCGTATGTATATATCGCTTTTCTGTCAAATGTGGCTTCACAATGGACAAAGCTTTATCTCTTTCCATACAAACCATTCTCCTCAATATATTGAATTATACTATCTTTCAATAAGTACTTCACTGATTTCCCGTTTCCAATTTTTTGTCGGATGACAGAAGAAGATAAATGAATTTCTGGTATATCAACAAATTTTACAGGATATTCTGTTTTTCCCTCATAGGTTGGGCGGTGGACAGCAATAAATTGAACGATTTCCATTAATTCATCGATCCTATGCCATTTTGGTAAATAATCGACCATATCTCCACCAATTAAAAAAAAGAATTGATGATCAGGTTCCTTTTCTTTCAAGATTACCATCGTATCATATGTATATGACTTTTCCTTCCGTTCTAATTCAATTGTTTCGATTTTAAACCGATCATGACCCTCAATTGCTAATTCCAACATATGTAAACGGTCTTTAACGGTCGTATTTGTTTGTTTTTCTTTATGTGGCGGGATGTAATTTGGCATAAAACGAATTTCATCTAAACCACATTTGTGTAGAATTTGATCTGCTATGATTAAATGACCAATATGTGGGGGATCAAAAGTTCCACCTAAAATCCCGATTTTCTTCATGTTCATCATCCTAATTAAGGCAGCTCGATTTTTTTGTTTTCTTTTGATTCTTTATATAAAACGATAGTATTGCCGATAATTTGAACAAGTTCAGCCTTTGTTCCTTTCACAAGATTTTCAGCGACCGTTTCCTTATCGAACTCACAGTTTTGCAAGACACTCACTTTAAGTAACTCTCGTGCTTCCAATGCATCTGCAATTTGTTTTATCATATTATCATTTACGCCACCTTTTCCTACTTGAAAGATCGGGTTCAAGTGATGTGCAAGTGAACGTAAATATCTTTTTTGTTTACCTGTTAACATATTATCTGTCTCCTTCTAATTGTTTCATTACTAATTCCTTTGCCGTATCGATGGTTGGCATTTCACCTGTCCAAATTCGGAAAGCTAATGCCGCTTGATATAATAACATGTCAAGCCCATTAAAGGTTGTTGCACCTTTTTCCTTCGCAAGATGAAGAAATTTTGTTTCAGACGGTGTATAGATAATATCAGAAACGATCTTTCCATCTCCATTGAAATGCTTTAAGTATAGGGGTGTATCATCAATGTTTGGTTTCATACCAACGGATGTAGTTTGTATAAATACATCATACGCATTAATATTTTCTTCTAACTCCGTAAAGGACAATGGTTTACTTGTTGTTACAGATTGATTGGCTTCTTTAATTATATCTTCTGCTTTTTTCAATGTTCGATTACAAATATCCAGTTTTTTTACACCATTTTTTATTAACGCATAATAAATCGCTTTTGCTGCACCGCCTGCCCCAATTAAAACAAAACTTTTTTTTGTAAAATCTGGATCTACTTTCTGTAAGGAAAGAATATAACCTTCTGCATCAGTGTTGTATCCTATTAGTTTTCCATTTTCCACTTTAACGGTATTAACTGCCCCGATCTTTTGTGCGGTTTCGTCAATCTTATCTAATAGCGGAATAATATCCGTCTTGTGTGGAATCGTTATATTAAAACCGGTAACGCCTGCTTGAAGTAGGTTATAAATCCCTTCTTTTAACATACCTTTTTGAATATAAAATTTTTTATATTCCCCTTCAAGACCTGTTAATCGAAAAAATTCTTCATGAATAACAGGTGATAATGAATGTTCGACCGGATCACCAACAACACCAAACAACAAATGCATCTCCTCCCACCGTAACCGTATATTAAATTAGAGAATCACGAACATATACTTTTACACCTTTTGGTACATAAGCCGCTACAACTACGCCACCTTCCGGAATCATCACCCAACCAAGTCCTGAAAAAACAATATCTTTCTTTCCCTCTCTAATAGAAAATTCTTGTCGGACGAATTCTGGAAAATTTCCTAAATCATCTTTTCTTGGCGGACTTAACATTTCACCGACATGAGTATTATATATTTCATCAGCCTTTTCTAATTTTGTCCGATGGATATGCAGTTCATTTGATAAATAACACACAAAGGATGAACGTTCTCCTTTTATAAAATCGAAACGGGCCAGTCCACCAAAGAATAACGTTTGCTGTTCGTTTAATTGATATACTTTTGGCTTAATTTCTTTTTTCGGCGTAATTACTTTCAGATCCTTTTTATTTACAAAATGGGCCATTTGATGATGATTGATAATACCTGGTGTATCAAAAATCGCTTGTCCATCATCTAGTGGGATTTCTATCATATCAAGTGTTGTACCAGGAAAATGAGAAGTTGTGATAATATCCTTTTCTCCTGTTACTTCTTTAATAATTCGGTTTATAAATGTTGACTTCCCAACATTCGTACAACCGATCACATAAACATCTTGTCCATTACGATATTGATCAATTAAGGACATCACTTCTTTTATATGTATTCCTTTTTCAGCACTAATTAATGCAACATCAACTGGTTTTAAACCTAATTCCTTCGCTTGATGTTGCAGCCAATTTTTCATTCGATTGTGATTAACAGATTTCGGTAATAAATCTACTTTATTCCCAACTAATAGAACATCATTGCCACCGGTAAACCGATGAATGCCCGGTAACCAACTTCCATTAAAATCAAAAATATCAACAATTTTAACGATTAATCCCTTTGATTCACCAATCCCATTTAATATTTTCAAAAAATCATCATCTGTCAGTTCGACATCCTGTACCTCATTATAATGTTTTAATCGAAAACAACGTCTACAAATAACATCTTCTTTTTGTAATGAGGATTTCGGTGCAAATCCAGGTTTTTCAGGATCTTCCGTTTGAATGGTTACACCGCAACCGATACAAATGAGTTTGTCACTTTCCACCTTTTTGTACCTCCCACACTAGTAAGCCTTTTTTGTTAAACCATTTTAAAATTCTCCGTTCAATCAATCGATTAAACTTCGTAACCATACCATCCGTATTGGTTACTGGAACGACTAATACGGTATGGAAACCAGCATTGTTTCCACCTAAGACATCTGTTAACAATTGATCACCAACGACAATGACTTGTTCTTTCGGCAAATTTAACATTTGTAATGCTTTTAAATAAGCTTTTTTGCGTGGTTTTCTTGCCTTATAAATATAAGGAATGTTCAAAGGTTGTGAGAATTTATTGACTCGTTTTTCATTATTGTTTGAAACGATGACAACCTTAATTCCATGATTTCTTAAAAGTGAAAACCAATCAACAAGCTCTTGTGTAGCCAACGGCCTGTCCCATTCAACCAATGTATTATCTAAATCTGTAATAATCCCTTTTATGTTACGTTCTTTTAAAAACTCAGGCGTAATTTCAAATACATTTTTAACATAATCATTCGGTAAAAATTTTCTTAACATGTTGCACCTCGATAATTTATTCAACGTCATTCATCATACTGAAAAAAGATCACTTTTTCAAAGGTTTCTTCAATAAAATTTAGTATATCACTATCTTATTTTTATTCCATTATTTTATCAAGATTAGAATATGAATAAAGGAATTATTGTAATCTACAATAAACTTAGATTTTCGACAAAAGGAACAACCGATAGACAAACTCAAAAAAACTTTTCGACAATTTCGACCCTTTTCTACAGTTGTGGATAAATTTATACACATTTTCTACATTGATATATTACGCTTTTCGCTAATTTTTAACAACATACTAACAACTTATCCACCGGTTGTTGTGGATAAACGGAACAGTTGTTCTATTTTTACTTATTTGATAAAGTTAATATGAAAAAATTAAAAATATTATTATATGATTGTTGCTTTAATTTTATGCAGGGGGGTGAAGGTGAAAACCGAAAAAAATGGACAAATTATCGGATGAGTTATTGATTGAATCTTATTTTAAAGCAATAGAATTGAAATTATCTCCAGAGTTTATTCGCCTCATTGAAAAAGAGATTGAACGTCGCTCAATATCCCACAAGATTAAAGCACTTTCATAAAGATAATGCTTCGACTTTTCCCTATAAATCCATTTGTTTGTTAGGCTGAGCCACTTCATGGGACAGCCTTTTATTTTTTAATAAAAAAATGGAAAGTAGAGTTATTCTCCCTTTCCATCCACATTTTTATTTAATTGTCTTGCTGATTTTTTCTTTCCCTTTCAGCACGATAAAATTCATGGAACATTTTCATTAATGCCCGTTTTTCAATTCGGGAAACATAACTTCTCGAGATTCCAAGTTCCTTCGCCAATTCTCTTTGTGTTTTTTCTTTTTGCATTCCTAAACCAAAACGACCGATAATAACTTCTTTTTCACGTTTATCTAGTACATTAATATACTTTTTTACTTTTTCAAGTTCCATATTTAATTGGATCGTATCAATAACATCTTCTGAATCCGATTTTAAAACATCAATTAAACTAATTTCATTCCCTTCTTTATCTTGGCCAATTGGGTCATGTAACGAAACATCTTTCTTCGTCTTTTTTAACGCTCGCAAATGCATAAGAATTTCATTTTCTATACATCTGGCGGCATATGTAGCCAGTTTAGTACCTTTTCCTTCTGAAAAGCTCTCAATTGCCTTTATTAAGCCAATCGTACCGATAGAAATTAAATCTTCTTGATCTTCACCGGTATTTTCAAACTTTTTCACAATATGAGCAACTAAGCGCAAATTGTGTTCAATCAATAAATTTCGAGCTTCTGGATCACCTTGTGCCATTCGCTTTAAATATTTTTGTTCATCTTCGGGGGAGAGGGGCTGTGGGAAAGCATTGTTTTTAACATAAGAAACTAAAAACACGAGTTCTTTGAAAAACATTGTTAAAGCTGACAAAATTCCTGACACTTCTGCACACCTCCAGAAATTTTTCCACGAATGCCTATAAACTATACCTATGATGAAGAGGGGCAAAATGTGTCAACAATTTTACATATTTTCATCCATATCCATTAATCGTTGTTTATATTTTTTATAACGTTGAAGCGCTAAAAACGCCAATGTTATTAAAACAAATTCAATGGCTAAAAGGAACATTAACTTCTCGTTAGAACTAGTAAAACCTTTAATCATCATTCCGATATAAACCAACACCGAAAAAGCAATCAGTATAATTGAATATCTCCTAAAATCTTCTACTAAACATTGTAATTTTTGTTTCTCATTCATTTCTTTCACCCGCTAATTTTTACTTATGTTAATAGATTAACATGAATATTTATCGAATTGACTATGTAATTTTAGGTAATTGAAGATGAATAAAGAAAAAAGGATCAAAAAAGCGCCCCGAATTGGTAGGACCCTTAAAAGTTAAATTTTTTATACTAACTTTTGGGTGTCTTACCATAATGGGGCGCATTTTTACTAATTCAATTTTTTCACTATCGAAACAACGAGTTGAGCCGAATTTTTGGCAGCTGTATCGAGAAATTCGTCAAATGTGATACCTGAATCTTTACCAGCAATATCAGATAATGAACGGATAATAACAAATGGTACATTATATTGATATGCCACTTGAGCAATAGCTGCTGCTTCCATTTCAGCTGCTTGGATATGTGGAAACTTTTCTTTCACTTCTTTCACTCGTTCAGGATCACTCATAAAAGAGTCTCCGGATGCAATCAAACCTGTTACGGTTTTCAAATTTATTAGTTCTTTTGCAGCTTCTTCCGCTATTTTTACTAGTCTTTCATCCGCAACATAAGTTGCAGGCATTTGCGGTACTTGACCGTATTTATAACCAAAGACAGTAGCGTCTACATCATGATGAGTGACTTCTTTTGATATGACAATATCACCGACATTCAAAAGTGGGTTAAATCCGCCAGCAGATCCTGTATTAATTATTATATCTGGTTGGTAACGTTCCATTAAAATGGTTGTCGACATCGCTGCATTTACTTTTCCTATTCCAGATTTTAATAGAACTACATTTTTTCCGCATAGCGTTCCTGAAGTAAATTCACTATTCGCGACGACCTTCGTCTCCCCGTTTTCAATTTTTTTCCGTAAAATTTGAACTTCTTCTTCCATTGCGCCAATAATAGCAATTTTCATCTTCTTCTCTCCTATTATCTATCTATACTTTTTAGTTTCTCAACTTTGGTTGGCTTCCAACCCTGTCCATCGACCCAATCCATATATACGCGATAAATTTGGCTTTTATCTTTATTGGAGATCGTTCCTACTACATTCTCGTTTGGTTTGCCACCATTTCCTACCCACCAAACGATCATATTATCAACGGAGACCCCTGTTGCATATTCCATCGCTTTTTCCATTTCTTCTCGGTCTGTTGTCCCTTTATCATAGGAAGAGATATGATCCCCTGTTTGCACAGTTCCGATCGGCTTCCAATTTTGATTAATCATCACTTGATCTACATTTGGATCTTCACTTTGACCATAGATGATTTCGTTTTCTTCCTCGTCCTCTTCACTTTCTTGATCCTCTGTCACATCTTCAGTTTTTTCATCTTCAGTTGCGTTTGCATTTTCATCAGTAGGTTCTGAAGAAGAATCCGCTTCAGTATCTTCTGACTCGGAAGATTCTTTAGACTCATTTTTATCTGCTTTATCATCCGCGTTTTCTTTCTCGGTCGCTTTTTGTTCTGATTGGTTTTCATTAACGGTTGCTTTTGTATCGTTATTAAGCAAAATATTTGCTCCTACGATGATCACAAGTATAAAAACAACACCAATCAAAATATTTAAAATAAAATTTTCTTTTTTCTTTTTTGCATGTTTTTCAATCCGACTTTTTCGTGATGATTGTTTTTGATTGGCCATCTGTCTGTTCCCCCATTCAATTGTACAATTGTAAATAAGGCTTTCCATTTAATTATGAATGAACTTATACAAAAGTGTATAGTTATTTTTCTATAACAATAATTTTACAGTGAATAACATATTTGTCAAAGGTAAAAAGTATGAGTTGTCACTCGGTCCTTTGTTGGTCAAATTCAAATAAAAAGTTTACCATATCCTTAAATAGTGGAATGACCGATCCTTCGCCTTCAATCACGTCTAGATTAACGACAGCCATTGCGTATTTAGGTTTTTCATATGGGAAATATCCAACAAACCATCGATTCAATAATTCATTTCCTTGTTTATCTTGACGATATGTCTCTGCTGTACCTGATTTTCCTGCAACTGGATACGGCAGATCGTTCAAAGATTTCCCTGTTCCTTTTTCATTGACAACAACTTCCCGCAACAATTGTTGTAATTTACTAGCCGTATAGGAAGATATATGGTCACCTTCCAAAGATTCTTTCGGGAAGCGATAAAGCTCTGTTCCGTTTTTATATTGAATACTTTCAACAGCACGAACCATCTTTTTTTCCCCGCCTCTAGCTATCGTCGCCATCATATTAGCGGCAGCAAGCGGTGTAATTCGTACACTTTGCTGACCGATACCGGTTTGGGCATTAAGTTTCAAATCTTTCCTTTCTTCATCCTCTAAATAAATATATCCCTTTTCTTCATCTGCTAATTGCTTAAAATTTTCTATATGATAAACATTCCCAACCCATCCAGTCAACTCATTTAATCCAAGCATATGGGCATACGTTTCAATTATTGTTTCATCTTTTTCAGCTAATTCCTTGGCTAAGGTAGCAAATGTATTGTTACAACTAGCTGCAAAACTATCTTTAAAGTTTAATATACCATGATCGTATTGTTCATCAATGTCGCCATGAATTGTCACACTACAATTAAAGGTACGATCTGGGGGAGCGAGTTGATGATCAATACTTGCAGCGGCAATCACCGTTTTAAAAACGGATCCCGGTGTATGGGCAGTCAACATCATATCTTTTATACCATTATTAGCATATGGATGCGAGATATCCAGAGATGGTCTTGAAACGGATGCCAAGATCGAATTTGATTCAATATCTAGTAAAATAAGACCACCTTTCATTATTTGATACTGATCAACAATTTGTTCGGCCTTTTTTTGAATCTCATAATCAATTGTTGTTTGTACTTTTACTGGATAAAACGGATTGGATTGATCAACAAATTTAACATCAATACCAAATAATGGTGATCCGCGGCCATCGACATGATAAATTAATTTTGTACTTTCTTCTTGAATTAAAAACTCATCAAAACTTTTTTGCAATCCAGAAATACCAATCATCGTATTGATCGGAATTTCTCGATCAGGGTACCGCTTTTTTAATTCTTCAGGATTTTCCCCCAGGATCCCAATAAGTTGAGCTGCTGGAGTTATTTTTCTATCAAACTGTTTTTCAACGGCAAACACACCGGGAATTTCTAAATGATTGATTGCCTCCATTTGTTCTGGAGTTAATACTAAAGGATTAGGTTCTCCAAAAACAACAGGGCCTTTTGCCTCCTGTAACACCTTCTTTATTTCAACTGCTGGTACATTGATAATTTTTGCTAGCTTTTCAATATCCCAATCCATATGATTTAAAAACGGAAACAATACTAAAGTCGGTATCGCTTCATGGGTCAGTGGAACCATGTTTCGATCATAAAATTTTCCACGCCCATTATCAATAATAACTTCTTGAGAACGTTGTTTAACACTTTCATGTATTAAATCAATATTTCGATGTGAAAAGCTTTTCGTATCAAATAATTGAATTTGTGCCAGCCTGATTAGAATAATGGATATTCCAATTATAACAATCACACCAGTTCGAATTATTCGCTTGTGTATCATTTTCTTCCCTCCCCATTCCCATTGTTGACGGCAAGGAGGGATTTTAACCGTTCGTAAAACGATAAAAAGCAAACAAAAAGGACTGAAACACAGCCATTGATTTCTTCTGTCGTATAGCATACAGAATGTCTTGATGTGTCTCAGTCCTATGATCTTAAGTTAAATCAGGATAATGATAATGATTGCAAAAAACACTATTTTACATTGATAATTTTTACAACCATTTCTCCACCAGGTGTTTGTACT
This sequence comes from Heyndrickxia coagulans, assembly GCA_902796085.1. Classification (GTDB taxonomy): domain Bacteria; phylum Bacillota; class Bacilli; order Bacillales; family Caldibacillaceae; genus Pallidibacillus; species Pallidibacillus thermolactis. The sequence goes on along the minus strand of CADBNU010000096.1, from coordinate 3,095 downwards.
GTTACTTCTTCACCAATCTTTCTTCCAAGCAAACTCTTAGCAATCGGAGAATCGTTGGAAATTTTCCCTTCAAATGGATCTGCTTCTGCACTACCTACAATCGTATAAGTTTCTTCATCACCGTCTGGTAATTCCACAAATGTAACGGATTTCCCGAGAGTTACAGTATCTTTATTCGTTTCATCTTCTTCGATGATTACAGCATTACGAATCATTTTCTCTAATGTTGCAATTCGACCTTCAACAAAGGCTTGTTCATCTTTTGCAGAATCGTACTCTGAGTTTTCGGATAAGTCTCCGAAACTCCGTGCAATTTTGATTCGTTCAACAACTTCTTTCCGTTTTGTAGTTTTTAAATATTCTAGTTCTTGTTCTAATTTCTGTTTCCCTTCCAAAGTCATTGGATATTGTTTTTCTTGTGCCAATATAGTCCACTCCTTAATATATAATCCCGCAAAAAATATTGTTCATTTAATGATTTATCAATTACGGGTGTATTACTATAATCATTTATGATATTTTGTCATAAAAATGACTTTTGTTCAATAATTGATTGAATTTTTGTAACAATTAAGTCGATGGCTACGACATTACTTCCACCTTCAGGAATGATAATGTCAGCATATCGTTTCGTTGGTTCGATAAATTGATTATGCATCGGCCGAACAACAGATACATATTGTTCGATGACAGAATCCATCGTCCGACCTCGTTCTTTTGTATCACGCAATAAACGTCTGATTATGCGTAAATCAGCATCTGTATCCACATAAAGCTTGATATCCATTAAATTACGCAATCGTTCATCTTCTAATACTAAAATTCCCTCTAAAATGATTACATCTTTCGGTTCAATATGGATAACTTCTTCAGAACGAGTATGCACAGTATAATCATATACCGGTTTATCAATCGGCTTGTGATTTAACAGTTGTTGAAGATGTTCTATTAAATAATCATTATCAAACGCAAATGGATGGTCGTAATTCGTTTTTAAACGTTCTTCAAACGGTTTATCACTTTGATCTTTATAATATGAATCTTGTTCAATTAAGACAATGGAGTCTTCGCCAAAATGATTGACAATCGATCGAGTCACAGTTGTTTTTCCTGAGCCAGACCCACCAGCAATACCGATTAGTACGGGTTTTTTCCGCATCCTAGTTCTCCTTTCGCATCAAGTTGTAACGGTAAACAGGTTGATCGACGCGGAATCGCACGATTTGTAATGGGTGTCTTGCCGCATCTATTTCATTACCATTTTCATCAAACAGTTGATCCACTACCATTGTAAAATTGTCAATTTCTGGTCCAAAAAATTCTACTTCATCTCCCACTTTAAAATGGTTGCGTTGTTGGAGTGTGACCATTTTTGTTTCATGGTCGTAATCCATAACTAAACCTGCAAAATCATGGGACGTTTTATGACTATGATTTTCAAATAATTGTTCATCGACACCAGGAAATTCTTTAAAAAATGCTTGGGCTGTATCACGATTTGCACATTTTGCTAATTCCGTTAACCATTCATCTTTGAAAACAAAATTGTCTGGGTCGGCACAGTATGCATCAATTACTTTTCGATAAACACTAACCACCGTTGCAACATAATGAATAGATTTCATGCGCCCTTCAATTTTGAAACTATCAATACCTAATTCAACCAACTCTGGCACATGTTGCAATAAATTTAAATCCTTGGCACTCATTGTAAATGGTGTATTTTCTGTGCTTAAAGGAATAAAGTTTTGATCAGCGTGTTGGAATACATCATAATTCCAACGACAACTTTGACAACAACCACCACGATTTGAATCACGAGCTGTCATATGATTGCTTAACACACAGCGACCTGAGTAGGCAATACACATGGCACCATGAACAAAGACCTCAACTTCAATATCAACTTTCTCTTTTATTTCACGGATTTCTTCTGCACTTGTTTCACGAGCCAATACGACTCGTTCTAAACCTTCTTCTTTCCAATATTGCGCAGCTTTCCAGTTCGATAATGATTGTTGCGTACTTAAATGTCTTTCTAATTTTGGTGCCACTCGTTTACATGTTTCAATGATTAACGGGTCAGCAACAATAATCCCCGTGACCCCAACATCTTGTAATGCCCTTAAGTAGTCTTCTAATCCATCAATATTCTCATTATGTGCGATAATATTCGTCGTTCCATAAACTTTTGCACCATATTTTTTTGCAAATTCTACACCCTCGCGTATTTCTTCTAAGGTAAAGTTATCGGCGTTTGCACGTAACGAATACTCTTCACCACCAAGATATACCGCATCAGCACCATAATGGATGGCAATTTTTAATTTTTCAAGATTTCCAGCTGGAGCGAGTAACTCAGGCTTTTTAACGATCACTCGTTTCCCATTTCTTATTTCAGAAATACGATTTAATGCTTGAACCATTTGTTTCACTCCTTAATAAACCGTTTCTTTAAAGAAAAATCCCGTATCGAGTGGGCGATTTTCTGGTTGAATGGCCTCCATTTTTTCCAACCAGTCGGAAGCCAATTCTTCATACTCATCAACATCACGAACACAAGTATCGATCGCTTGACGATATAATTTCGTTACTTCAACAAGATATGTTTGGGATTTAAAGATTCCTTCAATTTTAAAAGAATCAATTCCAGCCTCGATTAATTCCTGAAGTTCATCTATAATACACATATCATTTGGACTCATGATATGGGTGCCATTTGAATCTTCAAAAACCGGATAATAGTTGTCTCGATCAGGATCGTATAAATAAAGGTTATCTTTATCCTTTTCCACTTTTAATTGTTTGCCGTTATATTCAAAATAATTATGTACTAATGGACGTCTTGACTGAAACATGCAGGTCATACCGTGTACTTGAACTTCAATTTCCACTTCCGCATTTTCTTTTATCTCAATAATTTCGTCCATACTAAGCTCTTTAGATAAAACGGCACGTTTTGCACCTTTTTTTCCCCAGTAATTACATGTATACCAATTGGTAGCCAACGTATGTGGATCCCAATGTAAAGGAAGATCAATACCTAATCCCTTTTTGGCCATGATTACGGATGGATCACCGAACAAAACGGCATC
>CADBNU010000095.1 GCA_902796085.1 Heyndrickxia coagulans | reverse complement strand
TCTATTTCAATGTCATCCGATACTTCTGGCATTACTTCACAAGAAACGAAGGAAGTATGTCGTCTGCCGTTGGAATCAAATGGAGAAATCCGTACTAAGCGATGAATGCCTTTTTCTGCTTTGAGATAACCATAGGCATTGCGACCTTGAATGGATAATGTCACACTTTTTACTCCAGCTTCCTCACCAGGTAGATAGTCCAATACTTCAACTTTAAAGCCCTTGTGCTCTGCCCAACGTGTATACATCCTTAGTAGCATGGAACACCAATCTTGAGATTCTGTACCGCCAGCCCCTGGATGTAGCTCTAAGATTGCATTGTTTTTATCATATGGGCCGTTTAATAATAATTGTAATTCAAATCGATTTAAACGACTTGTTAGTTCTTCTAATTGCTCTTCAAGTTCTTGTTTCATCTCAGCATCGGGTTCTTCTTTAATCATTTCATAGGCAACTTCTAAATCTTCATACGTTTCATTTAACGCATGAAATTCATTAACTTGATCTTTTAAACCATTAGCCTCTTCAATGATTGCCTGTGCCTTCTTTTGATCATTCCAAAAATCCGGCATCGACATAATTTCATCTAGCTCAGCAATTCTAGCCTCTTTATTTTCTAAGTCAAAGAGACCCCCTAAAATCTGCTAAACGTTTAGCTGTTTTTTCAAGTTCATTTCGAATTTCTGCTAATTCCAATGTAAATCACCTCTATCATTATTTATTCCTAACTTTTTACTATGTTAACAAAATACCCCATATTTTTATCTTGTCGAATATAATTATTTTAATTTTCAACGCCCATATTTTCCAGGAAATTTTTTGACAAAATCTAGGATAAATTACTGTCGTTTTCGCAAAAAATCAATGCACTTGTTGAAATCAGTTAGATTTTGTCGAAGGGACATATTTTCACACAAAAACAAATCCAGTTTGATTGCTAGACTGTTACACACAATGATCTTCAGTAAAGTTTGCCTATAGTCCAAAAAGAGGAGGAGAAGCCCCCTCTTATTAAAAATTACACTGGAAATAAGCTATATAATCTTTATTGTGCTACTTTTCCATGACAGTTTTTATATTTTTTTCCACTGCCACATGGACAAGGATCGTTTCGACCAATTTTATTTTCCACTCGAATTGGTTTTCTTTTCGGCTTTTGGTCGCCGTCCGATGAAGGAATGACTGCTTTCCCTTTAGCAACTTCTTCACGTTTCAAGTTATCTACAATTTGTGCCTTCATAATATATTTCGCCACATCATCTTTAATTGCTTCAATCATATGATTGAACATTTCAAAGCCTTCTGTTTGATAAGCTTGTAATGGATTACTTTGACCATAAGCTCGAAGATGAATTCCTTGACGGAGTTGATCCATGGCATCAATATGATCAATCCATTTCGAATCAACAGAGCGTAACACGATGACTTTTTCAAATTCGCGCATCTTGTCTGAACCGAGCTCTTCTTCCCTTTGATCATAAATTTCTTTTACTTTTTCAAGAATAAACGAAATAAGCTCCTCTTGTTCTTTCCCTTTCAAGTCATCCAAGGTGACGACACCTTCAGGTAATAAATTACCGTGTAAGTAGTTTAACAATCCTTGTAAGTTCCAATCTTTTTGATCCGGTTCAGATGTAAAGGCATGGACATTTCGCTCAACAACATCTTTAATCATATTTTCAACAATTTCTCTAAGATTTTCCGAATCAATCACTTCAAAACGTTGCTTATAGATTACTTCACGTTGTTGACGAATAACATCGTCATATTCTAATAGTCGTTTACGTGCATCATAGTTATTCCCTTCCACCCGTTTTTGTGCCGATTCGACAGCACGGGTAACCATTTTACTTTGAATTGGTTGGGAGTCATCCATTCCTAATTTTGTCATCATGCTCTTCATATTATCAGAGCCGAAACGACGCATTAGTTCATCTTCCATTGATAAATAAAATTGGGTTACCCCTGGATCTCCTTGACGTCCGGAACGACCACGAAGCTGGTTATCTATCCGCCGGCTTTCATGACGTTCTGTCCCGATGACCGCTAAGCCACCTAATTCCTTGACACCTTCCCCAAGTTTAATATCAGTACCACGACCGGCCATGTTCGTAGCAATCGTAACAGCACCTTTTTGACCGGCATTTGCAATAATTTCTGCTTCACGTGCATGGTTTTTCGCGTTTAAAACATTATGAGGAATTCCTTTTCTCTTCAACATTTGAGAAATTAATTCAGAAGTTTCAATTGCAACCGTACCAACAAGTACAGGTTGTCCTTTTTTATGCCGTTCGGCGATATCTTCTACAACCGCTCTGAACTTTCCTTCCATTGTTGTATAGATTAAATCTGGACGGTCTTCACGAGCTATCGGTTTGTTTGTTGGAATAACCACAACATTCATACCATAAATATTGCGGAACTCTTCTTCTTCCGTTTTTGCTGTACCTGTCATACCGGCAAGTTTTTGATACATACGGAAATAGTTTTGGAATGTGATCGTTGCCATCGTTTTACTTTCATTTTGAATTTGTACGCCTTCTTTTGCTTCGATGGCTTGATGCAATCCATCACTGTAACGACGACCTTTCATTAAACGTCCAGTGAATTGGTCAACGATGACAATCTCACCGTCTTGAACAACATAATCCACATCCCGTTGCATGATGGCTTTAGCACGTAAAGCTTGGTTAATATGATGGTTAATATTTACATGCTGAACACTAAATAAGTTATCAATCCCAAAGTATTTCTCTGCTTTGTTAATCCCTTCTTCAGTTAATTGAACGGTTTTTGATTTTATATCTACGTTATAATCTTCATCTTCTTTTAACCCATTTACAAAGGCATTCGCTTGAATATACAATTGGGTTGATTTTTTAAGAGAACCAGAAATAATAAGCGGTGTCCGTGCTTCATCAATTAAGATCGAGTCAACTTCGTCAATCACAGCAAAGTTCAATGGTCGCTGAACCATTTGTTCTTTATAAAGAACCATATTATCCCGCAAATAGTCAAAGCCAAATTCATTATTTGTACCGTAAGTTATATCGGCATTATAGGCAGCTTGTTTTTCTTCACGTGTTAATTCATTTAAGTTTAGACCGACCGTAAGTCCAAGAAACTCGAAAATTTGCCCCATTTCGGTCGCGTCACGTCTTGCCAAATAGTCGTTGACTGTGATCACGTGAACCCCCTTACCAGAAAGGGCATTTAAATAAACAGGCATTGTCGATGTTAACGTTTTACCTTCACCTGTTTTCATCTCGGCAATATTTCCTTCATGTAAAACGATCCCACCCATTAATTGGACACGGTAAGGGTAAAGGCCGAGTACACGTCTTGCCGCTTCTCTTACAACAGCGAACGCTTCAACTAATAGATCATCTAAAGTTTCACCTTTTTGTAACCGTTCTTTAAACTCATCTGTTTTTGCCCGCAGTGCATCATCACTTAGCCTTTCCATCTCAGGTCCAAGCGCTTCAATTTTATCTGCTTGTTTGCCTAATCGTTTTAATTCTCTTTTGTTAAAATCAAAGATTTTTTCTAAAATACTTGCCATTCAACAACGCTCCTTTTAAAAATTGAAAAGCTAATGGTTTAAAAGTAATGGATTTATCTATGTCCAGCCCCCTGGGGCTCAATTATCCAACTAAAACGGCAAGTTTTCATAATGCCCGTTTTTCATACCTTTTAATATAGTGACCTTATCACAAGACAAGTACACGTTGCAAAAAGACGTTCCATATTATTTAATATTATCACTAATCCACAAACAGTGACAACAATACCACAACGATTTAACAAGTTTTTACAATTATTATTCACATAATAAACATTAAATGTAGGAAGGTAATATATTATTTATAATGGATGTTAATCCATAAAAACCGCTATTGTGTAATGATGAACATTTGAATATAATTAGAAAGGCAAGTGGACTTCTTTTTCCACTCGCCTCCATATAATCGCTTATTTTTTAAACTGTTTCGATTAGACCATAGCGTCCGTCTTTTCTGCGATATACAATGTTTGTGTTGTTTGTTTCGGCATCTGTATATACGAAGAAGTCGTGACCGAGTAGGTTCATTTGTAAAACGGCTTCTTCACTATCCATTGGTTTTAAATCAAAACGTTTTGCGCGGACAATTTCAATATCTTCTGTATTTTTATCTTCTTTCGTTACAGCTCCATTAACAAATATATCTTTTTCTTTTAATTCTCTTGCTTTACGATTTACTCTCGTTTTATATTTACGAATTTGTCGTTCAAGTTTATCGGCTATAAGATCAATGCCAGCATACATGTCCTCATTTACTTCTTCAGCTCGTAATGTTAATTGAGATAATGGAATCGTTACTTCCACCTTTGTCCTTTTGTCATTGTACACTTTTAAGTTCACGTATACTGTAGCATTTAACTCGTCATGGAAATACTTTTCTAATTTGCTGATTTTCTTTTCAGCATAGTCTCTAAGTGCTGGAGTTACTTCAATATTCTCACCACGGATGTTAAAGTTCATATGCTAACTCCTCCTTTTCGTTTCTATATATTAACTATTCGTTAATTCAGGGTAAAATTCCTGCAAATCCTACCGAAAAATTTGTCGAATTCTTGAACTTTATGCGATCTATAAGAAAAAGTGAGCATGTATGAAATATTGCAAGTCAGTTGTAGTGGTTAGCATAGTATCTTTGCATATGCGATAGGTTGAACAAGTCGCTTGCAAGTTACACATAGAAAGATCTACATATTTTGGATGATGTAAGCGACTTTCAATGAAATTTTTTCAATAAGTGACATCGACTTTAAATATAGCGATCACGACCTGCGAGAAAACCAAAGAAGGCCGTTAAAACACTTATACCCATTAAAGAAAAAATGGGGACACCCCATGCTGCTGTCAAATCAAATAAAAAACCAATGAGTAATGGCCCGAATGCCGCAAAAACATAACCAAGGGATTGAGCCATTCCTGATAGTTCCGATGCCTTTTCTGCATCTTTTGTGCGCATTCCTAAAAAGGATAAGGCTAATGAAAATGTTCCTCCTAAACCGACTCCTATTAATATGATACTGATTACCATTAGCCACCCCATTGTCGTCATGGAAAGTAAGACATATCCAATAAGACTACACGCACAAATACCGATAGCCACCATTTGTTGTGACCGAAAGCGAGCCGCGATAATAGGCACAAAAAAATTAGCAGGTAATCCGATTAATTGGCAAAAAGATAGAAACCACCCAGCTGTTTCCCTTGTTACACCTTTGTTATGTAGAATATCGGGAAGCCACGTAATCGTGGAGTAAAATAGAAAGGATTGTAATCCTAAAAATAATGCAATTTGCCAAGCAAGGGAAGATGTCCAAAGGTTGGTTTTCTTGTTATTTAAAGGCGAATCTTTCCTTGTGACTGCAATTGGTTTATCAAATTTTAGTAAATAACCCCAAACAAGTATGGCAATAAAAACTGGAATAGCCCAAATTGCTAGTGTGATTTTCCAACCGAGGTTCATACCAATTGCTAATGGCACACTTAGTCCTGATGCTAAAGCTGCAAATAAACTCATGGAAGTTGTATAAACACTTGTCATAAATCCAAATCTTTCCGGAAATTGATCCTTAATAATTCCTGGTAAAACAACATTTAATATAGCAATCCCTGCACCAATAATAAAAGTTCCAACGATCAGTGGAATGAAATGTGCAACGAGCCGCATCATTAAACCAATAAAAAGTAAAATTAATCCAATGATTAGAGTCTTTGAATTTGAAGTTTTTTTGACTAACCTTGGCACAATTGGAGATATGATTGCAAAGGCGATGACCGGTAAACTTGTTAACAACCCTGCTATACCATGGGATAAATGCAAATCATCTTGAATGAAATTTATTAAAGGACCGACTGAAGTAATGGCAGGACGTAAATTAATAGATACTATGACAATTCCGATAAGAAATAAAACGGTATAGGCTAACACTGATCTCACGAAGAAACTCCTTTCCAATACTTCTTTTGAAAAGTGTATCGAGTTTGCTTTTCGCACAAAAATTAGATTTTTCGCACGTTTTTTTCGAAATTCGCACACAAAATACGATTTTCGCACATTTTATCAAGGTTTTCGCACAACTTTCCGGCGAATCGCACACTTTTTTATAAAAATCGCACAATACACAGG
>CADBNU010000094.1 GCA_902796085.1 Heyndrickxia coagulans | reverse complement strand
TAAGAATCTTAGAAAATGATGAGCAAAAAAAGACAAATCCCAACTCAAATGAAGCATTTGAGTTGGGGTTTGTCGACAGTCTGAAACGACTCGTTAAAGTCGTTTTTGTTATTCTGATTTATTTATTTAACGTGGAAAAATTAAATACTAGAGATAATTAGAAGAGCATAACTTACTTATTCATTCATCATCCTTAATAAATAACTTTTTTAACACTTTAAAAATCAATAAAAACATAATCATAAAAGATCCAAAATCTATTAAAATTAAAAACATATCAAATCCATCTCTATAGATACTATAATCAAAGTTAAACCAACCTAATATAATGTTTTGAAGGAAAGCAGTGAGTGCAGCTGTTATACCAGCAATGATCGCTTCTTTCAAGAAATTCTCCCCTTTTATAATCATTAAAAAAGTATATAAAGTTACTCACTTTCCTCATAAAATATGATTCTGTTTGAGAATGGATCAATAACTGTTAATTCAATTGTACCCCAAGGTGTTTTTTCAATATCAGGATTAGAATATGGGTATTCCTTTTTCGATAAAGAGGAATGAAAATCAGGCAAATCATTTACCTTAATTCGGATTGCACTCCCCGGAGAAGAGTCACCATGATGTTCTGATAGATGTATAATAGCATCGTTTAAAGAAACTTGAATATAAACCGGCGAATTGTCCGAATACTGATGTTTCCAATCTATTTTAAAGCCTAAGAAATCAATGTAAAACTCATGAGCTTTGTCAATATCAAAAATTCGTAAGATTGGTATGACCATGTAGATAGCACCCCTTTTTTGTTTTATATTTTTAACTTAATCTCCGAAAGAAGTCTCCCACCTCAAAGAACGTGAAGGCGAAACCCAGTAAGTAGGTGGGAGATGAATTTCGGTTGGCGACAGCCAAAACTTGTAATACAATAAATATGAACAAGTGTTCGTAATTAAAGTTAGGTGATTTGATATGCCTAAACAAAATAAGGCTTTCAAATTACGCTTATATCCGAATAAAGAACAAGAAGTGATGTTGTCAAAAACATTTGGTTGTGTTCGATTCGTCTATAAATATCTTCGATTGTCATTGACCAGTTTCTTAATATCCGTTTTCTTTTGTTATTGGATAATGGATTGGTTACTTTATTAATTTTTGAAACAAGTTCACGATTTTTTTGAAGAATATAATCCGTCGACCACTCATGATCATACGCTTCCGTTGTTTTAGTCTTCCAATAATAAAAGGTGGTTAACCGCTTGCAAAAATTCTCTCAATTCACTTGGATGCATTGTTACAGTGGTTAATTGTAAACTTAATTGTATACTCCCCTTTGAATCTTTTAAATTTATCCTTCTGTATTATGTGAGGTCAGTAAATCTTTTTTATGATAACACCTGTTTGTTAATGTTGTTAAAGAACTCATCTTTAAGAATACTCATTCTTAAACGATCGATAAATTCTCCTTTTCTTAATCGGTCTTGTCTTAAGATACCTTCTTCTACAAACCCCATTCTTCTGTAAGATTTTATCGCCCTTACATTATCAACTTCTACTCTAAGCCAAATTTTGTTAAGATCTAATTCATTAAACCCCCTCGCAAGCATTTCTTTCAGTGCTGACAATCCATATCCTTTCCCCCAATAGTTTTTATCACCGATTGCGATGCCTAATTCAGCGTGTTTGTTTAATTTATCAATGTTTTTTAAATCAATCCAACCGATATGTTTCCCCTCTTCGGTTACGATCGCTTTTTGTTCATATCCATTTGTTTTATCAATGCACATCTGAATCCACTTTCGAGTTTCTTCTCTAGTGAATGGTGGATATTTATCCGGAAAATTTAAATGTTTTATTACCTCTTTATCTAAACACCACTGATATCGATCTTCGACATCATCAAGCGTTAATTCTCTGAGTATCACTTTCGGTAGATTTTTAGTTTCCATTTTCACACACCCTCTCTTTTAAAAAATTAATTACGATCTTAACATTTAAGAATCAATAAATACTTTACTAACATAATATTGAAAAAATTAATAAAAATCAACTTTAAGAAAACTAACCTTTTAATTGAAAAAATTCCAGAGATGCTCACTTCCAAATATTAGAAGAAGTCGCTCAATAGAATTACTCGTTCTACAATTTTTAAAAAAAATAAAGGACTTTGTCGTTAAAACAAAATCCTTCATCTTAGGGTTAATTTTACTTAATATTCCTAACAAATAATTGTTTGTTTTTATGAACAATGACACTCACTACCGCAAGTAAACACCCGAAATAATGAATACTACTCTAATCCCAAACATGTCTGCTAATCCACCCATAAACAGAGAGCCAACTTAGTTCATATTATCTTTTATTTGTACCAAAAAATCATCGTATATATGTTTTAACTTTTGTCCATGTTCTTCCAATATGTCGACCTTTTCTCGAAATTCTTTTATGCTTTTCGTGTAATCTTTAACCGGATATTTCTTTGGAGGAAGTTGGTTAGAACGAATGATGTTCTGCACTTTTTCTAAAATTTC
>CADBNU010000093.1 GCA_902796085.1 Heyndrickxia coagulans | reverse complement strand
GGACCTGTTGTTGCCGGTCCTGTATGGCCATTTGTTTCCATTACGATTGCTTGCGGAGCGATTTCAGGATTCCACGTTTTCGTTGGTTCCGGTACTACACCGAAAATGCTGAATCGTTGGAAAGATGCAAAGCCGGTTGCATTTGGCGCTATGCTTGTAGAATGTATTGTTGCAGTTATGGCTTTAGTAGCAGCTGTTTCCTTAGAGCCGGCTGACTATTTCGCCATCAATTCATCACCGGAAAAATATGCAGAATTAGGAATGGAACCGGTCCATTTGGCACACCTTGAAGACGAAGTAAATATGGATCTTGAAGGAAGAACAGGCGGGGCTGTTACACTTGCTGTTGGGATGACCTACATTTTTAAAGCAGTACCAATATTTGAAAATTTAGCAGCCTACTTCTATCAATTTGTTATTCTTTTTGAAGCAGTCTTTATTTTAACGGCCATTGATGCGGGAACAAGAACAGCACGTTATTTAATTCAAGACTTCTTTGGAAATTTTATCAAACCGCTTAAACGAATGGATTCGATCTGGGCAAACATTACGGCAAGTGCCATTGCCTGTTTTGCATGGGGATATTTGCTATTCTCGGGTGACATCAGTTCTGTTTGGGCCCTGTTCGGTGTATCCAATCAATTAATGGCATCAATCGGATTAATTATTGGAGCAACCGTTATTCTGAAAATTGCCGATAAACGCTGGTATATGTTGACTTGTCTAATTCCACTCATTTATCTGTATGTTACCGTAAATGTCGCAGGATTTTGGATGATTAAAAACGTCTACTTAAATTCGGCAAATGCAGGCTATAATGTGATCAACGGTGTGCTATCCGTAATTATGCTCGTTCTCGGTATTGTCATTATGGTTTCAGCCATTACCAAATGGGCGCAGTTATGGAAGATCCCTCAACCGGAATTAGTAAAGAGATCGAAATCGGAAGTTGCCTAATAAAGTGATTTTCCATCATTGGGGGTTTTCTCCTATCCCCAATGATGGTTCATCGCTTTTTCTCTTCTTTGGGAAAAATTATTTACTGGTTTCTTCTGGTTTTACTTGTTTTTGAAAGATGTATGTGTAAGACGGTTTCCTTCTAATACACTCGATGTCGGTACTACATCTTTGTATTCCATAACACCTTCATGGATAATCGGCGCATTGGAAACCTCTGCCATTTTTACTTTCATTGATGAATCAAACCTTTCGTATTTACATTCCATCAAAACTTACATTTCCGTTAATTCTTTCCTTAACTTCTGAATCGCTTCTCTTATTTCTTCATTGTGTTCTTTCGTATTCATTTCTTGCATGGAGTAATACGGGGCGAACCGATTCGATTGAACGTCCGAACCGGTACATCCATTCATATCTTGGTACCATCCAAGTATGAAAATGGTGCGTAGTGTCTTCATTATAAAAATAATAAACATATTCAATTCCCAAAACATTTCTCTGAGCTTTACGAATTTTGGTCAATACCGTTATATAATCCATTTTTTCTTCTTCGGTCATTTCGTCAAAACTGGTAAAATGCCGCTTGGATGCAAGGATTACCAGACCTTTAATTGGATAGGCAACATCTTGGTGTGCATGAAAATATTCCGGTTCGGTAATAACTCGCTCGTCCGGTTCCATCACTCCACTTGTTAGCGCACAACTTAAACATTCAACTTCAACGGTTTGTCCATTCGATAAGATAATTTTTCTCATAAAATCTCCTTGTGGGTTTTATAATTTTTTTCAAAACAAATGAAGTCCCCTTTACGAAACGTGACGAATCCGCGCTTTTCATAACCGTGCTTTTCATATAATCTACACGCGCCTTTGTTTTCTGTAAAGGAATCTAAGCGGATGGCCGAGTAGTTATTTTGTTTTCCAAACTGGTCGGCAAAGTTTAATAGCTTAGTTGCAATACCCGCTCCTTGAAATTTCGGATCCACGCATAGCCGGTGGATAACCAAGATTTTATCTCCGTTATACTTCCAGGGAATGGTTTCATATTCTTCATCTTGATACTCATTTAATGTAATGACGCCTTTTATGACCGTATCCTCGGAAGCCACATAAACCTCCCTGTCCAAAATATCTTCCGTCACAACTTCTTCATTTGGATAAGTTTGATCCCATTGATTGATTCCTTGTGAACTCATATCTATTACTACATTTTTTATAATTGAAAGAATGGCTTTCTTATCATCTAGTTGCGCTAGTCTAATTTC
>CADBNU010000092.1 GCA_902796085.1 Heyndrickxia coagulans | reverse complement strand
TATACGCCTGGTCTTCCGTCCAACGCATCAACACAAAGACCTGAATCGTCGGCTATCACAATTTTATGAAAATACTCCGAGATTCCTTTTGCTTTTAATAAGGCATTTTCAGCAAAAGTCTCCCCCGTTTCTTCAATATCCGGTGCATCTGGAAAATCAAGTAAAGTTTTAACGGTAAATCCTAGTGATTGGAACATTTCAGCAAATTCTTTTGCTTTTCCTTTATTTTTCGTCGCAACAATAATTTCCTTCATAGTGGATTCCCTCTTTTTAATCAGCATTCTTACTACATTTCCATAAATAAGAAAGAAGAGGCGGCAATAAATCCCCCTCCTAACTCTCTTTATATTAATATTATAAACAAATTTTATTTTAAAAACTACCAGTATTTACATGTTTTGGTCTCGTTACCGGTTCCGCCAATGTTTCTCCTTCCCAGTTAACCACATCGGCCTCGCCATTTACTTGAATTGAAACGGCTTCAATCCCTTTTTGTTCTGTTAATGATAGTACGAGTGTATCTAGTACTTGCTTGGTCACTAATTTTTGATCATAACTGCCGTATAAATTTTCATTAAAGTTAAGCGTCACCACACCGTCTTTTATAGTTGGTTCTTCCACTAATTCAACATCGGGCATAAACAACGTATACAGCTCAGAGTTCAACTTCGGCCCTTTAATCAATTCTTCTATAACAGTCACAACGGTATCTTTGTTATCGTTTTTCACTCGTTTAGTAACAGGTACATAGTAGCTATTTTCGTTTGTTTGTGCAATATAATAAACGGTTACCTGTTCGGTATCTGTAATATCCGCTACTTCAGATGTATCAATATTAATACCAATATTTCTCGTTAATTCGCCATTGATTGGTGTACCATTAACCGGCATTTCTGTAAGCGGATTTCCATTGAGTTGAAGTTTCACTTTGTCAATGGTGTCAAATTGGGTCAACGTATATGTAATGGACTGTAAGATTTTCAACTCATCTTCTGGAGCATAGTCTGCAAATTCTTTTGAAAAATCAACGGTTGCCACACCATCATGAATATCAACACTAATTTGTGTATCTGCTGGGATGACAGCTCGAAAATCACTCGGCAGCATCTCTTGCACCGGGCCACCTTCTACTAAATATTCCAAGGCTTGTTTCGCGATACTTTCCGTGTTTGGTAATTGGAAAGTTTGGGGAACGACAAGTCCATGTTTATCGATTAAATATAGCTCCGTTTGTACCGTTCCTTCCTTTCCTTCTTCTCCATCTTCAGATTGTCCCTCATCTGTTAACTCGACATCTTCTTCATAGGTTACATTTTCTTTTGGTGGGTCTACTTCCTCCTTCGCTAGCTGCGGGAACAATGAACAGGCAGAAAGAAATACAATGGTTACAATGAATAACAAACCGTACTGAAATGCACGAATTGTAGATTTCATAAAATCCCCCCATGACTGTTTGTACTACATGTATACGAGCCTTCTTCGAAAATAGACCTAAGACGAGAAAAAAATTGGACAAATTTAAAAAATTCAAGGGGAATAAAAAAAAGTTGTCCAACTCGTTTTTTTGAAAAACAAGTAGACAACCTATATTTAAATATATTCAACATTGGACAGTTTTACCGTTTCAACTTCTAGATCGTCCATTCGCAGCCATTGTTTCGCTATGGATTGAAAAATCGTTTTTGAACCAGTGGTAAAAAATTTATAGATCGGAGGCTGATCCTTAGACATATTTAACATATGTGTATGATCTAATATGGCACTCGCTTCTCTAGCAGTTTCTTCACCCGAACTGATCACTTTTACCTTATGATTATAGTAATTTTCAATTAAAGGCTGGATGATCGGATAATGCGTACACCCTAATATTAACGTATCGATATGTTTATCTTGAAGAGGGTAAAGTGAATTCGCTACAATTTTTTCTGCTAAATCACCATGAATTACGCCACTTTCCACTAAAGGAACCAGTTTCGGGCAGGCTAAACCATAAACATCGACTTCATTATGGATTGTTTTTAAAGCATGTTCATATGCTTTACTGCGAATGGTCATATCTGTCCCAATAACACCTATCTTATACTTTTTGGAAACCGAAATTGCCGCTCTTGCACCGGGATGAATGACCCCAAGTACAGGAATGTTAAGACTTTCGCGAATTTCTTCGAGCGCCACCGCAGTAGCTGTATTGCAAGCAATAATGAGCATTTTTATATGAAACTGCTCTAAGTAACGAGTCATTTCCCACGTAAATTGTCTGATCTCTTCACTAGTTCTCGGTCCATATGGACATCGGGCTGTATCTCCCATATAGATAATTGATTCATTAGGCAATTGACGCATCATTTCCTTAACAACGGTCAACCCACCTACTCCTGAATCTATGATGCCTATTGGATTTGATGCCAAACTTGCCTCAACCTTTCACTTTTTTTGTTCTTTTTTCAACTTCATATTATCGTGTAATTTTCGTAGATTACTTTGTAAAGTACGGATCTCTTCATCGGAAAAGCCATGTAAAATTTCTTGAAGATAGGTTTGTCTTTTTTTAATCACTTCATCAATGATCCGAATTCCTTCATCTAATAAATGGACACGAACGACACGACGGTCCCGTTCATCGCGAACCCTTTTTACAAGATTATTTTTTTCCATTCGCGCAATTAAATCCGTTGTTGTACTAAAAGCCAAATACATTTTTTTCGATAATTCACCAATTGTCATACTGCCTTCTTCTAATAGCCATTGCATCGCAACAAATTGTGGCGGGGTTACCGGAAAATGGTTTAAGATTTCACGACCCTTTTGTTTAATTAATCCGGATACAAAACGTAAATCTTTTTCAATTGTTGCTACAGTTTCCATGTTCACTTCGTTCTTCATTTGATTTTCCAAATAGAGCACCCCCGCTATATTCTATCTAAATCTATCATGACATGTAAAAACAAACAACTACTAATTCTTTTTTGGCTTAATTATAATAATAGTAACGTATTTTTTAATGTATATAAAAATAAAAATCTATTTAT
>CADBNU010000091.1 GCA_902796085.1 Heyndrickxia coagulans | reverse complement strand
TCAAAAGTAGCCCCATGTTTTGCAGTACCTCTTTAATATTGAAAATATCTTATTATTCAAGGACCCTCTTAATTTCTTTTTTTATCAGTCGATCTGCATTTTCTTTACCATATTTTTTCATTGATAGATTATATAAAATTATCCCTAAAAGCAACCAGAATCCTGAGATGATCCATTCTACTAAAGTAAGGGCAGAAGGCATTCCAGGTAAATAAAGTGTCGTTATACCAAGTGCCATGATAATCGCGAACCAACCAATAACTGTTCCCCCAGGTAGCTTATATGGTCGATTCATTTCTGGTGCTTTTTTTCTTAAAATAATAAAGGATAGGGCAACCATTGTCCAAGCAATGACAAGCCCAAGTCCACCTGCATTAACAAACCATACAAGTGCAGGGCGACCTAATAATGGTGCTGCAGTAGATAATACTGCAATTAGCTTAATAGCCTTATAAGGTGTTTTATATTTTGGATGGAGCTCACCTAATGATTTAGGTAACATGCCCGCTCTAGCCAATGCATATATGGCTCGACTACCGCCGACATAAAAACCTAACCAACTTGTTACAATCCCGCCAATTCCGCCAAGTACGAGTATATTCGCCATTACCTGGCTTCCGCCAAAGGATTTAGCCATGGCATCAGCAGTTACTAAATTTGAATTTGCAACATCTTCCGGGGTCATGACCATAGAAACACCAATGATAATTGAAATATACCAAACAACTGCCATAATCACCGATATAATTAGAAGCTGCCCAATCCTCTTTTTTGGTAAATTAATCTCTTCCGCTGCCTGGGGAATCACATCAAAGCCAACGAAGAAAAATGGCGTCATGATGATTACAGTCAACAGTCCACCTATACCTTGTTCAAACAAAGGCTCCATATTAGCAAAATTGCCTGATATCGTGCTACCGGTTAATAGTAATAAACCTGAGATTAGAAGCAAAACAATAAATAAAAACGTAACTACAGTCGTCAACTTAATACCGCGATAATTTATCCAAGCGACGATTATCGATCCAATAATACCTACACTTGCCCACGTAATAGTCACATCCCAACCAGCAATAGTATATAGGTATCCTTGACTGAAACTCGGTATGATATATTCAAAAACTGTTGGCAAAGCAACCGCTTCAAAGGCGATAACCGAAACATAACCAAAGATGACAGCCCATGTCGTAATAAAGGACGGTAATCGCCCCATTGCCTGATACGAGAAAACGAATTCCCCACCTGCAAGAGGTAATGCAGAACTTAATTCCGCATATGTCAAACCGATTAACAACACGAGCACGCCACCAATTGCAAAAGCTAAAACCGCACCGATTGACCCCGCTTCAGTTATCCATGTTCCTGAAGAAACGACCCAACCCCAACCAATCATTGCCCCAAATGCAAGGGCTAGAACGTCTTTTTTTCCTAAAACCTTTAAAAATTGTTGGTTATTGCTCATATTTCCCCACCTTTTTTGGTAAGTTTGTGCGAAATCCAAGAAAAAACGTGCGAAAGACAAGTTAAAGTGTGCGAAAAACTAAAATTCTGTGCGAATCCACTAAAATTTGGTGCGAATTTTCCATTTTTCGTGCGAATCCAACCATTTTTGTGCGAAAACTAGATGAAAATCAAAAAGAAAACTCCTTTTCTATTAAAATGAACTAAATATTAAAACCTAACCTAATTGCTTTCGGACGTCTAGTATTGCATCTTGCAAGCGTTCTAAAATTGTATCAACTTGGTATTGATTAATTATTAACGGAGGAGCAAAACATATAATATCGACACCTTCATAAGTGACGGGCCGACAAATAATACCTCTTTGATGAAGAGCTTCAATCACCTTCACAGCCACTTGAAGTTCCGGTGCAAATCTTTGATGATTCGATCGATCTTGAACGAATTCAATAGCTCCTAGTAAACCAAGACCACGAACGTCACCAACAATATCGATCTCTTCTTGTAATTTTTGGAACCCTTTTAAAAGCCGGTTCCCCATTACTCTTGCGTTCTCTACTAGACCTTCCCTTTCAATGATCTCTAAATTTTTTAGACCAACCGCTGTCGCTACTGGATGACCACTATACGTATAACCATGAAATAGAGTTCCTTTTGATTTCTCCTTTAACACTTCATGGATATGATCAGAGATAATGACACCACCAAGCTGGATATAGCCACTTGTGATCCCTTTAGCAAAAGTAATCATATCTGGCTGAAGATTAAAATGTTCAATACCAAACATTTTACCTGTACGACCAAAGCCTGTAATGACTTCATCAGCAATCATTAATATGTCATATTCGTTGCAAACTTTCCTAGCTTCTATTAAATAATCTTCTGATGGAACGATAACACCACCAGCTCCTTGTACAGGTTCTACAATAAAGGCCGCAATGTTTTCAGGACCTTCTTGTTCAATGATCTCTCGAAGGGATTGAATTGCGATTTGTGTCCCTTTCATATAATGTGTTTCTGCATGAACGACATGTTCCATTAAACGTCCAGCCATACTCCAAAACTCCGGTATACCTGTTGCACTTGTTGAAGCTGCAGCAACCCCATGATACCCTCTTTTTAATGCGACTATTTTCTTTTTCTGTGTATCGCCTTGAATTCGCCAATAGTGACGGGCAATTTTAATAGCCGTATCGTTCGATTCCGAACCACCCGATGTAAAAAAGATTGCATTTAATCCTTCCGGTGCAATCGAAGCGATTTTTTCAGCTAGAAGAATGGCAGGCTCATGACTAAATGTAGAGAATGCCGAGCTAAAGGCCAATTTTTCCATTTGCTGTTTTGCCACTTCTGCTAATTCTTTGCGCCCATGACCGACATTCACATTCCATAACGATGACATCGCATCAATAAAAACATTCCCTTCCTTATCAGTTAAAAATATGCCATCTCCCTTTTCTACTATGATTTTCGGACCGTATTCCTGTTGCTGTTGGATCGATGAAGTGGGATGAATAAAATGGTTCTTATCTAATTCAACTAAATTTTTCATCATTTCCCCTCCAAATTCATTTTCAAAATGGCTATTCGTAATCATTCTACTTGTCTATTTCTCTATTTATTCTTTTAAAAAACTAGAAATTATAAAAAATGCCTATCCCTAAATGATGAGATAGGCTTACATCAATCAAATATTTAATTCATTACTTCATTTGTTAAACGAATAAATTCTTCCGCATCTTGAGCAGCTAATTTAATCCCTGCTTCCCAGAAGTCCGGTTGCGTTAAATCCACTCCTAAATGCTTCATTGCTAAATCTTCTACTTTCATTGAACCAGTATCACGAAGAAGTGCAATATACTTATCTTCAAAGCCTTCAGGATTTTTCAAGTACTCGGCATAAATACCTAAACTGAACAAATAGCCAAAGGTATATGGGAAATTATAAAAAGACACATCATCAATAAAGAAATGTAATTTACTACACCAGAAATGTGGATGATAAGAAGCTAAACGATCACAGTAAGCTTCTTTTTGCGCATTCACCATTAATTCATTTAAACGTTCTTCTGTCACGAATCCTTTGGTTCGCTCTTCATAAAACGCAGTTTCAAACAAGAAGCGGGCATGAATGTTCATGAACATGGCTATTGCATTTTCCATTTTCGCATTCAAAAGACTAATTTTTTCTTCTTTTGATTTCGCATTCGCTACTGTCGCATTGCTAATAATCGTTTCCGCAAACGTACTTGCTGTTTCAGCCACATTCATCGCATAATGTTGATTTAAACGTGGTAAGTCATTCATTACATGACTATGGAAAGCATGACCGAGTTCGTGAGCTAATGTACTCGCATCACTGTTAGAACCGGTAAAAGTCATAAAAATTCGTGATTCTTGGAACTCAGGAAGTTCTGTACAATAGCCACCTGGTCGTTTATTTGGACGGTCTTCCGCTTCCACCCAACGGTTTTCAAGTGCATGTTTAGCAAATGCTGCTAATTTTGGTCCAAAGGTGGAGAAATTCTCAATAATAAAATCACATGCTTCATCATATGAAAACTTCGTTGGCTTAACATCACCGACAGCAACTGGTGCATCAACATCTTGCCAACTTAATTTTTCCATTCCTAAAACCTTCGCTTTTTGATTTAAAAAGTCAACGAACGGCTGTTTATTGTTCGAAACGGCTGTCCACATGGCATCTAACGTTTCTTTAGTCATCCGGTTATATTCAAGCGGCTCTTCAAGAAAATGCTTACGGTTATGTAACTTTTGCAACGTAAGACGATAACCAATTAAGTGATTCAGATTATCGGCAAAAATGGGAGCAAATTTTGTCCAAGCCGACTCCCAATTTTCAAATAACTGTTTACGCACTTCTGGGTCAGGGTCAGCATACATACGGTTCATAGCTTGACCGACAGATAGCTCTGTTGTTTTTCCGTCTTTATCGGTATACGGAATCGTCATGATTGAAACAATCGTATCATAAAGTCGACTCCAAGCGGTCAACCCGTCTCTATCCAGTTCAGCGATAATTTTTTCTTCCGCTTCTGAAAGAAGCCGCTTCCCTTCATCACGAAATTCGTTTAATACAAAAGACACTTCTTTTAATTGCGAATCTTCTAAAAGTTTATTCCAGTCTTCATCGGAAATCGCAACTAATTTCTTGTTAAATGTAGTGGAAAGTTTCTGTAATTCCGTTTCAAGTTCCGCAACTTGTCCACGTACAACATTAGCATACTGATCATCCATATATGCATCTTGATACATATTGATAAACGTTGCTGCTTGATACAATCTTTTTTCAATCGTTTCTTGTTGCGCTAAAATAACTTTTAACGGTTGAGCGGATTTGTTTTCTGTAAAGTTCCAACTGGTGATTTGTTGTTTCAGTTCTTCAATATTTCCTTCCACTTGTTTTAATTTGTCTTGTAATTGTGGTGATTTGGTACCACCTGGAAAAATAGCATCTAAATCCCATGTGTCTACATATTTCATTACCTACACTCCTTTCCTATATTACTATTTTACTTGTTTTATAAGTAGGACGCCATTATTGAATCGTTTCTTCTGACATTTTTATATAGAATTTTTGTTTTTGAATATCTCTCATTTTTTGCTAAAAAAAGCTACTCCATTCGAGTAGCCAATGTCTATTTCTAATAAATTTGATCATACCATGTTTTTGCAGCTTCTAATTCACGATAAGTCAGCATATGACCGTGGTTTTCCCAGAACATTTCAACCTTCGCTCCTGCACCTTCAAAGAAGTCTTTTAATTCCACTGACTCTTCTTGAGAGCAAATCGGGTCATTTTTCCCTGCCGCTATAAAAATCTTCTTTCCTGTTAAATCAGGCAATGCAATCCCCCTTCTCGGTACCATTGGATGATGGAGTATAGCCCCCTTTAAAGCATCTTGATAATGAAATAGTAAGCTTCCTGCAATATTCGCTCCGTTTGAATAACCAATTGCTAAAATATGGTCTCGACTAAATCCATATTGATCTGCAGCCTCATTTAGAAATTCATTCAATTCCTCTGTCCGTTTGATTAAATCTTCTATATCAAAAACGCCTTCTGCTAAACGTCGGAAAAATCTCGGCATTCCATTTTCTACTACATTACCGCGAACACTTAATACATTGGCATTCGGATCAATCCGTTCAGCAAGGGGTAACAAATCTCGCTCGTTTCCACCTGTCCCATGTAATAGTAATAACGTCGGTTTACTTTCATCATTCCCTTTCTTAAAAATATGAATCATAGATTAATCCCCTTTCAAGATCATATAGCTTAACATTTTTTTGAAATGGAACTGTTCGAATTTAACTATTTCTAATTAGAAATAATTATATCTATTATAAAATTAGAAGTCAAATTGTGAACCTTTAAACGTATGATTAGAGAAATGTAGTTTTTCGTTATAAAATATTGTTCATACTAATAAATATATTAATAATATAAATTCTATTTAGGAGACATATCATATGAAAAAACAAGTGGTGATCATACCTGCTCTAAATCCACCAGAGCAACTAATTGAATATGTGGAACGTTTATTGGATAAAGGATTCCCCCATGTCATTGTGGTAAATGATGGTAGTAATCCAAGTACCCATTATATTTTTAATGAATTACAGAATATGGAAGACTGCACAGTGATCGTCCATAATGGAAATAAAGGAAAAGGAAGAGCTTTGAAAACCGCCTTTTCATATTGTTTAAACAAATTCCCTACAATTGAAGGGGTTGTAACCGCAGATGCCGACGGACAACATGCATTAGAAGACGTCTGTCGTGTATCCGATTTCTTTGCAAAAAATCCTAACCACTTAGTTTTAGGGATCCGCAATTTTCATGAAGCAAATGTGCCAAAACGGAGTTATATTGGCAATACAATTACAAGTTTTGGATTTTATCTTCTATTCCGCAGTAAGTTGCAAGATACACAAACAGGCTTAAGAGCCATACCTTTCTCCCATTTAGAAAGAATGACGCTACTGAAAGGCGAACGTTATGAATATGAAATTAATATGTTAATTTATGCGAAAAAACGAAAACTGGGAATTCGTGAAGTCGTGATTCAAACCATCTATCATAACAATAACAAAGGATCCTATTACCGAACAATAAAAGATTCATTAAAAATCTTCCATCGTATTATGGCTGGATTTTTCAACTTCAATCGCCAATTTAAAAAACAATTGAAACAAGCCGGTGATTTTGATGAGTAATTTTTATGGTCCATTATTTAAATTTAGTCGATGGATTCTTAGTCTTTTTTATAAGAAATATTCCGTTGACAAAGTTGCAAATTTTAAAGGTCCTGTTGTATACGTTTCCCATCATCAAAATATGCATGGTCCAATTGTCACCTTACTTTCATTTCCAAAGCCTTTACATGTATGGGCACTTCATGTTTTTTTTAATAAACACATTTGTTTTAAACAATATTCGGAGTTTACCTTTACTAAGCGCTTCGGCTGGCCAAAAACATTAGCTAAAATTATGGCCTTTCCAATATCCCGATTTATACCGAAGTTAATCCAGTCCGGACAAGCAATCCCAGTTTACCGCGGTTCTCGTTCAATCATGGATACATTTAAGAAAACAATCGAAGTATTAAACGCGGGTGAACACGTTATCATTTTTCCGAATATCGATTATAGTAGTTCCTCAGCAACAGTTGGCGACTTATATGATGGATTTTTATTTATTGAAAAATATTTTTTTAAAGAAACAGGACGACACATATGTTTTGTCCCGCTCTATGCCAGTAAGAAAAAGAAAGCGCTCGTGACAGGAACACCAATCTATTTTCGAGACGGCCACAAGTTTCAAGAAGAACGGAAATTTGTATTAGAAAAAATCAAAACAGAATTAAATGCCTTAGCTATTCAATCAGGGGATGATCAAGGAAAAGAAGAAAAAGTAGGTTAACAACCTTAAATCTTCTTCTATTTTAATTTTCTATCGCCATCGTTTTTTCATATAATGTTGGAAAATTGACACACAATAAAAATAAGGAGGATGGCGATGGATTGGTTTGGGGTGAATACATTAAATTATCCATTTACAATATTCTCGGCACAACATATGATAACGCTTTTTGTTTTCTTTTGTGGTTGTTGCATACTCTATCTCCTTCGTAATAAGTTACCAACACGAAACATGCGTACAGTGGAATTGGCGGTTGCAGTTTCATTGTTTTTGTTTGAAATTTTATTCCACCTTTGGCAAATTAAGAATGACATTTGGTTTACTTATCAATCCTTACCACTTGACCTATGTAGCATCGGACTAATTTTATGTGTCTTACTTCTTTTTTCGGGAAACAAATGGATCTACGAACTTTTGTTATTTATTGCCTTACTCGGTGCAACACAAGCCATTTTAACACCTGTATTAGACTTCGGTTTTCCTCATTTTCGATTTTTGCACTTTTTCTACACTCATATCGTTATGGTTTGGACAGTTCTCTATTTTACATGGAGCAAGCATTATCGACCAACCCTACGATCGGTTGTTAAAATCATTATATTTTTAAATCTTTTATTCCCGATTATTTTATTTACAAATCATTTGACCGGTGGCAACTATATGTTTTTAAGGCAGAAACCTGAAAGCGCCAGTTTATTAGATTATTTAGGTCCTCATCCGTGGTACATCCTATCGTTAGAAGTACTATTGGTTGGACTGAGCCTTCTTGTTTGGTTTATATTTAAAGAAAAATCAAAAAGGCATATTCATCAAAAAACCTAATCCAAACACATATGCACAGCCATCAATAAAAATGCAAAAAGGGACTGCTTTGTCAGTCCCTTTCATCATTCCATCATTTATTTGTTCAGTAAGGCTAATGATTCACGGTTGAAAGCTGGAAGATCTGCTGGTGTACGGCTTGTTACTAATTGATCGCCACAAACAACAACCTCTTCGTCAACAAAATTTGCGCCAGCATATTCTAGGTCAACTTTTATCGATTTATAACCCGTTACCTTACGTCCTTCTAGTGATTTAGCTGTGATTAGTAATTGTGGTCCATGACAAATGGCGAATACTGGTTTCTTTGCATCCATGAATGCTTTAGTAAAATCTACAAAGCGGTCATCATCCCGTAATAAATCAGGTGAAAAACCGCCAGGAATTAACAAGGCATCAAAGTCTTCTGGTTTTACATCATCAATGGCAGCATCTACAAGAACTTTTTCTCCATGTTTTCCTTCTAATGTTTTTCCTTTTTCTTTTTCAATGACAATGACTTCATGTCCAGCTTCTTTAAATGCATCTGCTGGAGAAGTAAATTCTGAATCCTCGAAAAGGCTTGTCATTACAACAGCTACTTTTTTTCCCATGAATACTCACCTCGTATCATATTTCAGTATAATATGTGGTTCACTCCACATATATAGTGTAAATGTTGAATTATTCATTTTCAAATTATATGAATTATGATAACTCAACGGATGGATCAATATACTAATAAAATATTTGTTAAAATAGCTAACTTTACAAATGTTAACGATCAAGAATAATGTTTATAATGTTTATCCTCGGGCTTTTCTAACACCAATGACATTTTTTGGGCATATGTAGTAAGCAGAGGTAATAATAGAAAGATAACAATTAGACGTGCAGTTTGTAGTGCTGCGACTATCGAAGGCTCTAAATTTAAAGCAAAGGCTGTGGATGACATCTCTGCTGCACCGGCAGGAACAACCCCTAATAAGCTTACCGCATAATCTAAATTTGAAATGAGTGAAAATAAATAGGCAATGATAAAACTTGTTCCAAATAGAACAAATAATATTGTTAATGTAAGTAAACCTAGTTTCTTTATTTGTTGATAAGCTTCACGGTCAAATTTTTGTCCTACCACCACTCCAATGATGACTTGACCTATTATAGGCAATATGTAAAAGTTACTCCCAAAGTCAAAAAATTGATTCACTAAGAAACTAAGTACCATTGATATAAACAACGGACCAATGGGGATACGTATTAATTTTTCTATTAATATCGTAGAAATAATGAATAATACAATAAATAGAATCTCTACTATCCCTATTTTTACTTGAAAATCGTCTGACAAACGATTGGATAAAGCATTAGAGGCAACACCGGTTAACAAAGGAATTGAGAAAACAAACAAAGTTATTCTTGCAGTATGGAAGGCAGCAACAATTCGTTCATCAGCACCAGCATCATGACTCGTTCCAATTACTTCGGAAGCCCCGCCAGGAATACAGCAAAATAATGCCGTTACATAATTTAAATTTGAATTTTTATATAATAGTCTTGATAAAATCAGAGCAATTATTAATATTAAAGAGATGCTGATGATCAAGGGAAACAAAAGATTCTTTAAGGAAATAAAAAAATCAATATTTATATTTGCACCGAAACTGATGCCTAATAAGCATAAGCCACTTTTAAATACATATTTATTACTATTCATTCTACCAAAAGTCATGGCTGATATCATTCCAGCAATCATAGCACCAATAAGCCAACCTGCCGGGACATTAATAAAATTTAACAATCCCCCCATTAAAAAACCCCATAAAATGATAACTAGCTTTTTTACAATCAAGGATAACCCCTGCCTTCTTTCCGCATTTTGTTTATGGAAATCATCATATGAAATTGCCTTTAAGGCTGTTTTCCATTTAAACATTATTTAAGTAAATAATGTGCGCATCGTTCATTATTCTTGTTACCATATTTATTCCAGTACAAAATGTTATATGCAAAAAATTAATCCTTAAATATTTTAGTGAGTTCACTTATAAGTTATAATATAAATATAATTCTAAATTATTAGTTTAATCAAGTGATTTGCGGTGAACAGAAAATGTTGAAAAGGTTAAATGTGAAATTACAAACGAAGATTATAATTCTAATTAGCTTACTTATTTTTTTCGTCATCACCATATTTACCGTTTTATTTATATATTATGAAATTGTAGACGAGAGGAAGGAGATTGAATCTCTCGCCTTACAAACTTCTAAATCAATCTCTTTGTTACCAGTCGTAAAAAATCCCGAAACCAATAATGATGAATCCATTGGTGAAATACAAGCCATGATTCATCAAATAAAAGGGAAAGTGAAACCGGATTACATATTAATAGAGTATAAAAATGGCACAACATATCTATCCCCTGATCATGATTTACATCATGATCTCTATGATGAAGATAATTATAAAGCTATTGTTTTTGGTAGTGAATATACGATTGAAGCTGAAACCCCTAACGGTAAAATTATTTGGGCAAAATCCCCTATTAAAACAGATGAATATCAACAAATTATTGGGGTTGTCAGTGTCGGATTTTTCAAAAAAACAATTCACAATTTTATTATTCCAACATTAAAAGAAGTATTTCTTATAGGAGTTAGTGTACTAACGATTGGATCTTATGCTGGTTACTTGTTATCAAAAAGTATTAGAAAACAAATCTTAGGATTAGAACCAGACGAGATCGCATCCCTTTACACTATACGTGAAACAATTCTTAAATCCCTTAACGAGGGAATTATATCCATTGACCAAAAAGGGATGATTACATTAATAAACAAATCTGCAAAGGAAATGCTCGGGATTTCCAAAGAGTGTATTAATAAACCGATTCAAGAAATTTTACCAGATTTCAAAATGGTAAAAATACTAAATTCTAATATAAACACAAAAGACGAAGAAATTAATTTAAATAATAAAATTTTTATCGTAAGCTATACGCCTATAATGGAAAACGGTAAAAAAGTGGGTGTTGTAGCAAGCTTTAGAGATAAAACAGATATTCAAAAAATGGCAGAGACAATTACTGAAATTAAAAATTACTCTGAAGAACTCCGTGCCCAAACTCATGAGTTTACAAATAAGTTATATGTGATATCAGGTTTACTCCAGCTCAAACAATATGATCAAGTAATTGACCTTATACAAGAGGAAACGAACCAATTAAACTTCCATAATGAAATTATTTTTAACCAAATCAACGATCCTAGGGTTCAAGCCATTTTATTAGGTAAACTAGGAAAAGCCTCAGAAAAGAAAGTAAAATTTACTATTGATGAAAACTCCTCATTATCAAAACTTCCAAACTTCATCCAAACAGCTGATATCGTTACAATTATTGGGAATTTAATTGATAATGCGATTGAAGCAGTAGAACAAGAAAAAGGAGTTGTAACATTTTTTGCGACCGATATTGGGAACGATATCATTATTGAAGTAAGTGATAATGGAAAAGGGTTTTCGGATGAGGAGGAAATACCTAAAGTTTTCTATAAAGGTGTATCATCAAAGAACGGAAAATATCGGGGTTACGGATTATTTAACGTAAAATCTGTCGTTGATTATTTGAACGGGGATATTGAAATTCAACAGAACAAAGGGAATGGAACAATATTTTCAGTATATATACCAAAGGAGCAATCAATAAATAACGGGGTGGTTAAATAATGAATATATTAATAGCGGAGGACGATTTTCGAATTGCAGCGATTCACGAACAATTTTTGCAAAAAATGGATAAAGTAAAGGTTATTGATAAAGCTTACAATGCTAAAGAAACATTGGAAAAACTGAAAAGGCATGAAAACATTGATCTTATTTTATTAGATATCTATTTACCTGATCAATTAGGTACTGAACTACTTCCTATTATTAGAAAAGAGGCTCCTCAAGTGGATATTATCATTATTACAGCAGCAACAGAAAAGCAACATTTAGAAGAGTCGATTCGAAATGGCGTATTTCATTATTTAATAAAACCAGTTACATATGAAAAAATTGAAAAGACAATTAAAAACTATATCGAGAGAAAACGATTATTGAATAGTGTAGATAAAGTAAATCAAAATTTAGTAGATCAATATTTTGGAGACAAAAACGGTTCAAAACCAAATTATCCTAAAGGAATTGACTCTCTGTCATTAGAAAAAGTAAAAAACATATTAAATCAAATTGAAGGAGGAATTACAGCTGAGGAAATGGGAGAACGAATGGGAGCATCTAGAACAACCGCACGTCGTTATTTAGAGTACTTAGTATCCATCCATGAAGTTACAGCAGAACTAGAATACGGCATTGTAGGCAGACCTGAAAGAAAATATTTCAAAAGCTAAAGCTTACAAAGGCATCTTGAGGTGATTCAAGGTGCTTTTTTGTGCACAAAATGAACAAAAAATCTTTTTTGTAATTTATATAAATTATTTTGGAAACGATTACAAAATTGAAAGTTGAATTGTAAAATAATTCTAAAATAACTGATTATAAATAACAAAACCATTATAGAAAGGATGAGGTTAGATTGGGCAGGTTGATCGTACCAAGTGTTTGTATTTTGATAAGCATTTTTTATTTTATCTATACCATTAATCTCCCTAAAGCAAAATTAGGTGACCCAAATGCGCCTATGTATTTCCCATTGATTATTAGTATTTTTCTATTTATTATGAGTGTTATTTATTTCATAAAGGAATTATTAAAACATTATCCAAAAAAGGAAGAAGTCAAATTGTTATTTAAAGGACGCGCTCCTGTTCTTATCATCTCAACGCTAATAATATCTCTTATTTACGCATTTATTTTTGAAAGAATCGGATATTTGGCTTCTACCATTTTATATATGTTAGCCATCCTTTTTATCGTAAACGGGAGAAACAAGTGGCTTGTTAATCTTTCAGTTGCTGTACTTTTTAGTGTCGGTTCATGGTATGTTTTCTACCATCTATTAGATGTTAGTCTACCATAATTAAAAAGGAGGGAAATAATAAATGGATTGGCAAGGTATTTTTCATGGATTTGTCACTGTACTCCAACCGGAAAATATATTATTTGTTATGTTCGGAGGATTTCTAGGTACGATTGTTGGGATGTTACCAGGGTTAGGACCAGCGACAGCCATTGCTGTTTTAATTCCTGTTACCTTTGGTATGGATCCTACAAGTGCACTTATCTTCATGGCTACGATCTATTATGGTGCCATGTATGGCGGATCATTGAGCTCTATTTTAATTAACACACCAGGAGATGGATCTGCCGTTGCGGCAACCTTTGATGGTTACCAAATGGCAAAACAAGGTCGTGCAGGCCCTGCTATTGCAATCACAGCCATTGGTTCTCTAATCGGTGGTGCAGTCGCTGTCATCGGTTTTATGGTTTTAGCTAAACCTCTTGCAAGCTTTGCTTTGCAATTTGGTCCCGCAGAGTACTTTCTTTTAATGTTATTTACTTTATCAGCCGTTGTAGCTTTATCAACTGGTAATCTAGTAAAGGGATTTATCTCAATGGGATTTGGCTTAATGTTAAGCACCATAGGAATTGATTTACAAACAGGAGTGTACCGATTTACATTTGACAACGTTTTTTTAAGTGACGGAATTGACTTTTTAGTTATTATCATCGGGGTATACGCTATCGGAGAAGTTTTATATAACTATTTAACTATCGATAAACCTGCCGGTAAGAAAACAAAGTACGGACGTGTTTGGATTACAAAAGATGACTGGAAACGTTCAAAGTGGCCGATATTTAGAAGTTCTCCTTTAGGATTTCTAGTAGGAATTTTACCTGGAGCAGGAGGCTCCATCGCATCGATGATGGCTTATAGTACTGAAAAACAATTATCAAAAAAACCAGAAAGATTCGGGAAAGGAGCCATTGAAGGTTTAGCTGCTCCTGAGACTGCAAATAACTCTGCAGCTGTGGGTGCTTTCGTTCCATTATTAACAATGGGAATACCTGGTTCGGGTACGACTGCTATCATGCTTGGGGCATTGATTATGCTTGGAATAAATCCAGGTCCATTATTATTTGAAAGTGATCCAAACATGGTCTGGAGTTTAGTCGATGCTTTATTTTTAGGTAATATTTTTCTTTTCTTAATTAATATTTACATGGTTCGTGTTTTTGTTAAAGTTCTAGATATCCCGTCAAAAATACTTTATCCAATTATTCTTGTTCTAGCCTTTATTGGTGCTTACACTATGAACTATGCGATTATTGACTTCTATATATTAATCATCTTTGGTGTCATTGGCTTATTTATGAAACTGTATGACTTTCCGATTGCTCCGCTGGTGTTAGCTTTAATCGTTGGTTCTCAAATGGAACAAAACTTTAGAAAAAGTATCGTTGCCTCAGACGGAAGTTTAGACATTTTTGTTGGTTCGCCAATAGCGATCGTTTTATTAATCTTAACTATTTTATCTCTTATTTATCCATTAATTATGAATGTACGTAGAAAAAAATGGGAAGCAAAAACAGATGAACAAAGCTCTTTGTAAAATCGGAAGGATCTGACAAAATCATATAGCATCCCAATCCTAAGGAGATGTTCGTAGGCAGTTAATTAACCCAAGAACATGATAATTCTTGGGTTAAATTTTTGAACTGGTTCAAGAACCCTTGATTAGTAAAAAGAGTTTTAAATTGGGATGCTCCTATCCAAAAGTCCGAAATCATAGAATTTGAAATATTTGGTGATACGTAAATGTACCATATTTTTCTACGTGTGCAAAGTCAAGCAAACATATTCAATCTCTTGCATGAACAGTAATCGCATTTG
Source organism: Heyndrickxia coagulans (assembly GCA_902796085.1). Taxonomy (GTDB): domain Bacteria; phylum Bacillota; class Bacilli; order Bacillales; family Caldibacillaceae; genus Pallidibacillus; species Pallidibacillus thermolactis. The sequence goes on along the minus strand of CADBNU010000091.1, from coordinate 1,411 downwards.
TACCGAAATCGTAAACGTCAGGCATCAGAGTCTATAAACCTGCTAAATGCGTTGTCTGCCAATAAAAGAAAAATCTACTAGACCCTTACTCCCGAACAGCTCCCTCTTCTTTATTTTATTTCTGGTAAAATCGTCTTTGCTATTTTTTTATCTAAATCCTCATAATCATATAAATTAATGGTTTTGTACAATTCTTTACGAGTTTGCATTCGACTGAGTACGTCTTTTTGGGTACCCTTTTCCATAATTTCAGTAAACACCATTTCGATCGCTTTAGCTGCAACTCGGACTGATGTAACAGGATAAATCACCATTGAAAAACCAAATGATTGGAACTCCTCAGCAGTATAATAGGGTGTTTTGCCAAATTCAGTCATATTGGCTAATAATGGAACATCAAAACTTTCGCTAAAAACGTTAAAGTCTTCCTCTGTTGTTAATGCTTCGGGAAAAACAATATCGGCTCCTGCCTCAACATATGTTTTTAACCGAGCAATTGCCGCATCCCTACCTTCTACTGCTAGTGCATCTGTTCGTGCAACAATCATTAATGTTGGTGCAACTTCTTTAATTGTCTTTACCTTTTGGGCCATTTCTTCTGCAGGTATGAGTTTTTTTCCATTTAAATGACCACATTTTTTCGGAAGCATTTGATCTTCAATTTGAACTGCTGCAACCTTTGCTTCTACCATTTCTTTGGCTGTTCGAGCAACATTGAGTATTCCTCCAAATCCTGTATCAATATCTACTAACAGTGGTAAATTTGTCGCTCGGATTATTTCTCTTGCTCTTTCTGCAACCTCTCGTGAATGTAAAATACCTAAATCTGGTAATCCTTGACTTGCTGAAAATGCACCTCCCGATAAGTAAAGTGCTTGAAATCCTACTTTTTTTGCAATTAACGCTGACATTCCATCATGTGTACCAACGATTTTTAATATTGAATCACCATTAATTAACCGTTTAAATCGTTCTGCTAGTTCTCCTTGACTTTTTTCCTTTTCAACTAACCAAGTCACTAGATTTTCTCCTTTCTACAAAAGAATTTTTCACTGTTTAACAAAAAAGGGCTGCCTAAAGGGACCCTTGAACAATATCTAGCATTCTTTAGTATGGAAATGGCTAGATAAGTTCAAAGGGTTTAACCCTACAGACACCCCCAACGATTACGTTATGATTATTCTACCAATCCCGCTTCCGTTATTAATTCGTTATACATTTCTGTTTGTTCTTCGAAAAAAGCTTTTGCTTCACTACTATTTTTATAGAAATGGGACCACTCGTTATTCTTTACCAGTTCATCCCAAGCCTCTGTTTCTACCATCTTACTGAATACATCATCCCAATAAGCAATCTCTTCTTCTGTCATGTCCTTAGGACCCATAACTCCTCTCCAATGAGGGAAAACAAT
>CADBNU010000090.1 GCA_902796085.1 Heyndrickxia coagulans | reverse complement strand
CGAACAATTGAAACAAAGACAAAGTTTCTAGAAGAAGGTATTCATTACGATGATTTATCGGAAGAAGATAAAGAAAAATATGAAGAAACCTTTGATGAAGAAGATTTCACTGAAGATATTGACAGCTCTGCCTTAAACGAATGGCTCTTTAATGACAACACCATCGATATGGTTCTGAAAGATTTAATGAACAAAGGCATTCATGTAGAAGGCGGAGACAAGCTAGGCAAAACGATTATTTTTGCGAAAAATCATCGCCATGCCGAAAGAATCGTAGAACGGTTTGACGCATTGTTCCCAGAGTATGGTGGAGATTTTGCTAGAGTCATTGATTATAGCATAAAATATGTTCAAACATTAATAGATGACTTTTCAGATAAAAGTAAAATGCCACAAATTGCTGTATCTGTGGACATGCTTGATACAGGTGTGGACATACCAGAAGTGGTTAATCTTGTATTCTTTAAAAAGGTTCGCTCGAAAACAAAGTTCTGGCAAATGATTGGTCGTGGAACACGGCTTTGTCCAGATTTATTTGGAATTGGACAAGATAAAACGCATTTCCTCATCTTTGACTATTGCGGAAACTTTGAGTTTTTCCGTGAAAATCCAAAGGGAATGGAAACTCAAGTTGGTAAAAGTCTCACAGAAAAACTATTCAATGCCAAAGTGGATATTATCCGTGAATTACAAGGAACTGAGTATCAAACAGAAGAATATATCAAACATCGCAGTGAATTAGTCCATGAAGTAACAAGGGACGTTCTTGCGCTTGATAATGACAATTTCCGTGTTAGACAACATCTGCAATATGTGGAGAAATATAAAAATAAGGACAATTGGGTGTCATTATCAGTTCTTGATACGAATGAAATTAAAGAACATATCTCACCGATCATTGTCCCAGTTCAAGATGATGAATTTGCTAAACGTTTTGATTTATTAATGTATACGATTGAACTGGCCAAATTACAAGCGAACAATGCCACAAAACCAATTCGCAGCGTCATTCAAACGGCGGAAGCACTTTCTAAACTTGGTACGATTCCACAAGTGATGGAGCAAAAGCATGTCATTGAAAAAGTATTGACGGAAGAGTTTTGGGATAGTGCTGATATTTTCGAGTTAGATGAGGTACGTGAAGCGTTAAGGGATTTAATCAAATTTATCGAAAAAGAAACACAAAAGATTTATTATACAAACTTCCAAGATGAAGTGATTGAAGTAAAAGAAAACACTCCAATGTTTCATGTGAATGATTTACAAAATTACCGGAAGAAAGTAGAACATTATTTAAATGAACATAAAGACCAAATGGCGATTTACAAACTGTACCATAATAAACCACTAACAGCCCAAGATGTAAAAATGCTTGAAGATATACTTTGGAAAGAACTCGGAACGAGAGAAGATTACGAAAAAGATTTTGGTGACACGCCGATTACAAAACTAGTTCGGCAAATTGTTGGCTTGGATCCGAAAGCAGCCAACGAAGCATTTTCCGAATTCCTTTCAGAGGAACGGTTAAATCTAAATCAAATTCGTTTTGTTAAACACATTGTTGATTACGTAATAAAGAACGGAACACTCGATAAAAAAGTATTACAACAAGAACCATTCAGATCAGTTGGCAGTATTGTTGAACTGTTCAAGGACAATATGGATGATGCAAGAAAAATCATTGGCATTATTGATGAGATCAATCGAAATGCGGAAGAAGTGACAGGGGCGTAAATATTATCAATCATGAAATGACACCTAGGATAAATATCTTAGGTGTCTTTATTTTTAGGAGGGCATATATGTCAAAGGATATTGTAATTAATTCTGGTATTTTTCCTGTGATAATGAGTATCCAAGATAAAGACATCAATGGTAAGTATTCTAAAGTATATCATATACCAAGAAGTATCAACCTACTATATTTAGAAAATATAAAAGATAACTGTGAAAAGGGTGTGTCAATAATTTTGTGTAAATAACCCTATTTCCGGTAGAAAAGTTAGCCTGCTTATTTTAGTTGATAAAACTTCTATCTCT
>CADBNU010000089.1 GCA_902796085.1 Heyndrickxia coagulans | reverse complement strand
TTGTTATTTTTGTTTTGTGGGGTCGAGAGGGTTTTGTGATTCAGCCTATTTTTTGTATACAAATTTTACTTTTTTGGTTGTTTTTTTGTTAATTTTGTACGTATTAAAATTAGAAATCTTGACTTATACGTATAATTAATATACGATTTTATTGTAAGCGTTTTAAAAATAGTTTTTCAATAAAACGAATGTACTTGTCTGTCGTTATAAGCAACATCTAGTTATGTTTCAAGAATTAAAGTCCATTCTAATAGAAAGGAGATGAATTTTTTTATATTTCTTTAGTACACTAGAAAAATAAATTCACGTAGACAAGTAGATTATAAAATTTCAAAAGGGGTGATTCATGATGTTAAAAGAGTTAAAAAAAGAAGTCTATGAAGCAAACATGTTGTTACCTAAATATAATTTGGTCACCTTTACTTGGGGGAATGTAAGCGGCATAGATCGTGAAAAAAATCTAGTTGTGATTAAGCCAAGTGGTGTCGAGTATGAAGAGTTGTCACCAGAAAAAATGGTCGTCGTTGATTTAGATGGAAACGTCGTAGAGGGTGATTTAAAACCATCAAGTGATACAGCAACCCATTGTGTGCTATATAAACATTTTTCTAACATTAACGGGATTGTTCATACACATTCTCCTTGGGCTGTAGTGTTTGCTCAAGCTGGACTTGAAATTCCTGCAGCAGGTACAACACATGCTGATACATTTTATGGTCCTGTTCCAGTAACAAGAGCGATGAAGGAAGAGGAAGTTGTCACGGATTATGAAAAACAAACCGGTGATGTCATCGTTGAAACTTTTACAGAAAGAAGTCTAGATCCAGATCAAATTCCAGCAGTATTAGTTAATGACCACGGTCCATTTACATGGGGCAAATCGCCTCTTGATGCCGTACATCATGCAGTCGTTTTAGAAGAAGTCGCAAAGATAACATATCATACGATACAACTAAATCCACACCGTATTGACATGGATCAATACCTTTTAGACAAACACTTTTTAAGAAAACATGGGAAAAACGCCTATTACGGTCAAACAAAATAGATTATTTTCCATTGGAGGTTTTGCGTATGTTAAAAACAAGAAATTATGAATTTTGGTTTGTTGTTGGGAGTCAACATTTGTATGGACCCGAGGCATTAGAAGAAGTTGAAAAAAACACTATTAAGATTATTGATGAATTGAATAAAAGTGGTAAGCTACCATATAAAGTTGTTTTTAAAACAGTTGCAACAACAGCTGATAGTATAACTCAAGTCATGAAAGATGTTAACTATAACGACCATGTAGCAGGTGTCATTACGTGGATGCATACTTTTTCTCCTGCTAAAAACTGGATTAGAGGTACAAAACTACTGCAAAAACCATTGCTTCATTTAGCTACACAGTTTCTTGACCATATCCCTTGGAAAACAATTGATATGGACTACATGAATCTACATCAAAGTGCCCATGGAGATCGTGAATATGGCTATATTAATGCAAGATTAGACAAAAGAAATAAGGTTGTCGTAGGGTATTGGAAAGATAAAAATGTACAAAAACAAATTGCAGATTGGATGAATGTTGCCGTAGCGTATAATGAGAGTTTCAATATTAAAGTTGCAAGATTCGGAGATAACATGAGAAATGTAGCCGTTACAGAAGGTGATAAAATTGAAGCTCAGATTAAGTTTGGGTGGACAGTTGATTATTATGGTATCGGCGATCTTGTAGCTGAAATGAAAGATGTGACAGAACAAGAGATTAATGAAATTTATGATGAATGCCAAGAAAAATATGAATTTGTGATTGGAGACAATGATCCTAAATATTTTGAAGAACATGTTAAAGAACAAATCCGTATCGAGATTGCTTTACGGAAATTTCTTGAAAGAGGCGGATATACAGCCTTTACTACGAACTTTGAAGATTTATGGGGAATGAAACAGCTACCAGGTATGGCCGTACAAAGATTAAACGCGGAAGGGTATGGTTTCGCTGGTGAAGGAGATTGGAAAACAGCAGCTCTTGATCGTTTATTAAAAATTATGGCTCATAATGAGAAAACGGGATTTATGGAAGATTATACGTACAACTTAGTGAAAGGAAATGAAGAAATTCTAGGTGCACATATGCTTGAAGTCGATCCAACATTAGCCAGCACAAAGATTAAAGTAGAAGTTCATCCTTTGGGCATTGGTGATCGAGAGGCACCGGCACGCCTTGTATTTGATGGTTCTGAAGGTGAAGGCATTAACGTAACGGTATCTGACTTTGGTGATCAATTTAAAATGATCATGTATGAAGTCGAAGGTAAGACACCGGTTGAAGAAGCGCCAAATCTTCCAGTAGCTCGTCAAATTTGGACACCGAAAGTTGGCTTTTATGAAGGTGTTCGTCGCTGGATTGAATATGGTGGAGGTCACCACACAGTTTTCTCTCTTAAAGTGACACCAGAACAAATCGAGGATTTTGCTAACATGGTTGGAGTTGAGTTAGTAAATATTAAATAAAAGAATTGATTGATTATTAAAATTTATGGGCTGACCGATTGAATTTGACCTTCGGTTTGGCCCTTTTGCTATTTTTACGGATAAAACCGTCCCTTTTTGAAGAAAGAAGTTGGCGTGATAACATTGCAACATACACATGTCAAAAGAGCGAACTGGGAAACTTTAAGTTTTCTCAATTCGCTCTTTTTTAAGGACTTATTGGACACCTCCATCGAACAACATTTAATTTTATATTCAAAGATTCATTAAAGTTCAATATTGATATAATAGTGAAAATTGACACACTATTTATTAAAAGTTATAATAAATGAAAATAAACAAAATTAAACAAAAATAAAATGGTTGAAGATTGGAGTGCTCTTATGATTAAAAAATTTATTAATAAGCCAGAAAATGTTGTATCTGAAGCAATAGAAGGATTTATGGTCGCCAATAAAGATAAACTAATTAAAATTGAAAATGTAAACGGAATCATTCGAAAAAATTTGAAAGATAAAGTGGCAATTGTTACCGGAGGTGGAAGTGGTCATGAGCCATTATTCCTTGGCTTTGTAGGAGAAGGTCTAGCTGATGGTGTTGCAATAGGTAATGTATTTGCTGCTCCAACACCAAATACCATTCATGAAGTTGCAAAAGCGGTCGATCAAGGAAAAGGCGTTCTTTTTGTTTATGGTAACTATGCAGGTGACGTATTAAACTTTGATATGGCTGCGGAATTACTAGAATTCGAAGATATACAAACGAAAACAGTGAAAGTGGCTGATGATGTTGCTTCTGCACCGGAAGAAAGGAAAGAAGATCGTAGAGGGATTGCAGGTGATGTGTTTGTCTTAAAAATCGCTGGAGCGGCATCAGAAAAAGGTTGGGACTTAGAAAAAGTAGCGAATGTTACTCAAAAGGCAGCAGACCGTACATATTCGATCGGTGTTGCCAGTTCTCCAGGATCAATCCCTGGTGCGACAGAACTTCCATATGAACTTGGTGATGACGAAATCGAATTAGGCATGGGTATTCATGGTGAACCAGGTATGAAACGAACAAAAATGATGCCCGCTGATCAGTTAACGGATGAACTTTTAAATACGTTAGTCATGGAAAGTAAATTACAAGCTGGTGATGAAGTGGCCGTTTATGTAAACGGTTTAGGTTCTACAACTCTATTAGAATTGTTTATTATTAATCGCCGTGTTCACCAAGTTTTAACGGAAAAAAGGATTCATATTTATGATATGGATATAAACAGTTATTGCACAACACAAGAAATGGGCGGCTTTTCAATTTCTTTATTTAAATTAGATGATGAATTAAAAGAATTATATGATGCACCTGCCAAAGCTCCATATTATGTAAAAAACCATTCAATCGATACAAAGGAGGCGAAAGTTTAATGGCGATTAGAGCGATGAATTCTTTAACACCGAATCAAGTTCGAGATATGTTTTTATATGTTGGTCAAAAAGTAGTTGAAAATAAGCCTTTTTTAACGAAAATTGATAGCGCAATCGGTGATGGAGATCATGGCATTGGCATGTCGGTTGGATTTACAAAAGCAGAGGAGAACTTAAAAGGAAAAGAGTTTTCAAATGTAAATGATGTATTCAAAACAGTTGGTATGTCAATGATTTCATCTATGGGTGGTGCATCGGGTGTAATTTTCGGCACGATGTTTGTTGGCGGTGTAAAAAAGTTAGAGATGAAGGAAACTTTAGACTTACAACTGCTTGCAGAGATCTTTGAGGGGGCTTTAGAAGCTATAAAGCAACGTGGAAAAGCTGAAGTTAGAGATAAAACGATGGTTGATGCTTTACAGCCTGCTGTTTACGCTTTAAAAGAAAGTGTTGAAAAGAATTTTAGTTTAGTAGAAGGTTTGAGAAAAGCTGAGGAAGGAGCTCACCAAGGCGTTGAAAATACCAAAAATTATGTGGCAAAATTTGGTCGGGCTAAATCATTAGGTGAACGTTCCCTTGGACATCAAGATGCAGGAGCAACAACAGTATGGATCATTTTTAAATCGATGCGTGAATGGGTTGAAGAAGGTTTACAAGATGACTAAAGTATGGATAGGAACAAATTGGAAAATGACAAAAACGATATCTGAGGGTCTGGCATATACAAGAGAATTGAAGAAACTTGCAGAATCAATTACTCCGAATATAGAGCTGTTTATTATCCCATCCTTTACGTCTTTATTACCTATTCGAGAAGAGTTGTCAGGTTCACGTATAAAATTAGGTGCGCAAAATATGCATTGGGAAGATAGAGGGGCCTATACTGGTGAAATTTCACCCAGGATGCTTGATGAAATTGGTATAGACCTTATTGAATTAGGTCATTCTGAACGTCGACAATATTATAATGAAAATGATGTCGATATTAATAAAAAAGTCCATGCCGCCTTAAAGTATGGTATGAGACCACTTGTTTGTATTGGTGAGAGTATTGATCAGAAAAATAACGGTATTTCGAAAGAAGTTTTAGCTGCCCAACTTAAAGTATGTTTAAAAAATGTAACAACTGAACAAGCTCAGCACGTGTTAATTGCATATGAACCCGTATGGGCAATTGGTGAACGAGGAATCCCTGCTGAAGCTGATTATGTTGGAGAAATCCATTCTTTTTTACGCAAAAACTTGGTTGATTTGTATGGAGAAAAAGTGGGGCAAGAAATCCCATTATTATATGGCGGAAGTGTAAGGCTAGATAACTTTCTTAATTATATTCAGCAAACGAATGTTAATGGTTTATTTGTCGGACGTACAGCTTGGAATATGGAAACTTTTTCAGTTTTATTAAATGAACTCGATCGGAAATTAAAGCATGAAATTGGTGGTTTTAAGTGTTGATGTTATTTTAGCGGTCATTATCGACCGCTATTTTAATTATAAATGAATTAGGGGGAGGTTTTTAATTAAACTCAAATTGTTATTATATAGTATAGAATTATTTTTTTGCAATAAAACAATGTCTTTCGTTTGAGTCAAGTATTTATAGGCAGTTTTTTTAACACCTTAAATTTGAAAGCGGATTCAAACTCTTAGGATACTCTCTTGGTAAGAATTTTGCCTTTTTTAAAAGCCAGACAACTCTTTTA
>CADBNU010000088.1 GCA_902796085.1 Heyndrickxia coagulans | reverse complement strand
GCCAGGATCAAACTCTCCAAAAAAGGGTTTGATTTGCTCAAAATGGTTAAAAACGCTTTGTCTTGTTCAGTTTTCAAGGTTCAATTTTTTAACAGCTTTATTATTATATCACAAAAACTTTTTATGTCAACACTTTTTTTAAAATGTTGACTTTTTGTCGTAAAAACGACTTTTTTATAATATCAAAAAGTAATATTGGTGTCAATAATTTTTTTAATTATTTTTTATTGTTTGTTTGTACAATCTTGTTTCATCAACAACATGTATTAATATACCACCATTTAATAAATGAATCAATATAAAATATAAAAAAAGTTTTTTAGAAATATAATTAACTTTCAATAAACAAAAGTATACTCTAAAATTGTAATCATTCAATGGTAAGGATAACTTCGTTTACTGAAAAATTATCCAACTCTTAAATTGCTATACTAGCCTAAATAATAGTCATGTCTTTATTTTATTCACCTTCAAACATACAAATAGAGTACCGATTAACATATCGGTACTCTATATTAATCATCGTTTTTTAATTAACGGTGACGCATGAGTGGGAATAATAAGACATCGCGAATGGATGGCGAATTTGTAAGTAACATAACAAGACGGTCTACACCAATACCTAATCCACCTGTTGGGGGCATACCATATTCTAAAGCCTCTATAAAATCATCATCCATTAAATGAGCTTCATCGTTTCCTTTTTCCCGTTCTTTTAATTGTGCTTCAAAACGTTCTCTTTGATCAATAGGGTCATTTAACTCTGTAAAGGCATTGGCATGTTCACGACCTACAATAAATAGTTCAAAACGGTCAGTGAAACGCGGGTCTTCCGCATTTTTTTTGGCTAATGGAGAAATCTCAACAGGATGTCCATAAACAAATGTTGGTTGGATTAATTTCTCTTCAACTTTTTGCTCAAAGAATTCATTAATGATGTGACCAACTTCCATATGTTCTGTAATTTCTACCCCGTGTTCTTTTGCAAGAGCACGTGCTTCTTCAATCGTTTTCTCTTCCCAGAAGTCTACACCACAATATTCTTTAACTGCATCAACCATATGGAGTCTTTTCCATTTTGGCGTAAGGTCAACTTCGTGTTCACCATATTGAATTTTGGTTGTACCTAAAACATCTTCCGCAATATGTGCAATTAAATTTTCAGTTAAATCCATGATATCCTTGTAATCAGCATATGCTTCATATAGTTCGATCATTGTGAATTCAGGGTTATGTCTTGTCGAAACTCCTTCATTTCTAAACACACGACCGATTTCATATACTTTTTCAAGACCACCAACAATTAAACGTTTTAAGTGAAGTTCTAGAGCAATACGCATATATAATTCCATATCTAGTGCATTATGATGTGTAATAAATGGTCTTGCTGCAGCACCACCCGGAATAGAATGCATAACCGGTGTTTCTACTTCTAAGAAACCTAAATTATCTAAATAGCGACGCATCGATTGTATAATCTTACTACGTGCAATAAACGTATCTTTACTTTCAGGGTTAACAATTAAATCTAAATAACGTTGACGATATCTTTGTTCCACATCTCTTAATCCGTGGAATTTATCAGGAAGTGGACGTAATGACTTTGTTAGTATTTGAAAATCTTGAACTTTAATCGATAGTTCGCCAACTTTTGTTTTGAATAGGGTACCTTTTACACCTACTATATCCCCAAGGTCAGCCATTTTAAAGATTTCATATTGTTCTTCACCCACAGCATCTTTACGTACATATATTTGTAATTGGCCTGTTACATCTTGTAAATGAGCAAATCCAGCTTTACCTTTACCACGTTTCGTCATGATACGACCAGCAAATTCAATATTTATATTTTCGTTTTCTAACGCTTCTTTTTCTAGCTCTCCATATTTTTCAATTAATTCTTGTGCTAAATGAGTTCTTTCAAACCTTTTACCAAATGGATCGAATCCTTTTTCGCGTAACTCCTCCATCTTTTGTCTACGAACGATAAGTTGGTCATTTAATTCTTCATGACTCATCCAAAATCATCTCCAATTGTTTATTCTTATCTTCTATTATGTAACCAAACTTAAAAGTTTCATAACCTCAAAGTTGAAAATTTATATAAAGAAAAAAGCAAAACTGCCAGTATTGTACTGGCAGTAAAACATACCAAATTAATTATATTTTAAATATCAGCCTATTGTCAAACCCTGGAGGTTAAATCTAGTCGTTATACAGCTTCCTGTTCTAATTTTTCCTTTTCTCCTATCTCTTCTACTATTGTATCTAATATTTTTACAAGATCCTGTCTTTTCTCACAGCTGTTAATTGCATTACGGAACTTGCCACTTCCTCTAATCCCTTTCAAATACCATGCCGTATGTTTCCTCATCTCTTTAAGAGCTACTTTTTCACCTTTAAGATTAATTAACCGGTCCATATGCTTTTTACAAACTTCCATTTTTTCACGAATGCTCGGTTCTCCAGGCAAAACACCTGTTTCTAGATAATTTACTGTTTGATATATCATCCAAGGGTTGCCTAAAGCTGCTCGGCCGATCATCACTCCATCAACACCTATTTCATCCAGCATTCGTTTTGCATCTTGTGGTGTTTTCACATCCCCATTACCAATTACAGGGATTTTCACTGCTTGTTTTACATCACGAATAATATCCCAGTTTGCCTTACCATCATACATTTGTACCCGGGTACGACCATGGACGCTTACAGCAGCACCACCCGCGCGTTCAATCGCTTGAGCATTTTCAACTGCATAAATATGTTCATCATCCCATCCAATACGCATTTTAACAGTAACGGGTTTTTCAACAGCATCAACAACATAGGATACCATATCATATATTTTATTTGGATCTAGTAGCCATCTCGCTCCTGCTTCACATTTTATAATTTTATTTACTGGACACCCCATATTAATATCGATAATATCTGCGTTCGTATTTTTATCTACAAATTTAGCAGCTTCAACTAATGAGTCTTTTTCGCCACCAAAGATTTGTAGACTCAACGGGTGTTCACGTTCATCAATATACAACATCTCTAATGTTCTTTTATTACGGAAATTGATTCCTTTGTCACTAATCATTTCACAACATACAAGACCTGCGCCAAATTCTTTCACGGTTAAACGGAAGGCTGAGTTACTGACACCTGCCATTGGTGCTAGAACAACCCGATTTCCTATTTCAACGTCGCCTATTTTCCACATACTATTGCCTCCCTATATAAAGAGATTATCTATATTGAAATCTTGCTTTTCTCTCCATAAACGGACACCTGCTGATTCTGTTTGAGAAACAAGGGCTTTAACAGTACTTTTTACATTTGGAACAACTAATTCTTCATTAATTTCTGCAAGAGGCACAAGAACAAAGGAGCGTTCATGCATTCTTGGATGCGGTATAGTTAAATGATCTGATTCAATAACTTCTTGATTAAATAATAGAATATCTAAATCAATTGTCCGCGGCCCCCAACGGATTGTTCGTTTACGTTCAAGTTGTTTTTCAACATCCAGACAAGTTTCTAATAATTTATAAGGATTTTTACTTGTTTCGATTTCAATAACCATATTTAAAAAAAGATCTTGTTCAGTAAACCCAACAGGGTCTGTTTCATAAATTGAAGAAAAATCCCGAATTTCTATCAATTCTTCTTCCAACGCTTTAATCGCTCGAAATAAATACATCTCCCGTTTACCAATATTGGACCCAATTGATAAAAAAGCTCTATTTTTCATAGTACATCATCCTGATTATTATTTTAACCATAAAAATATTACCAATTATATTACATTGATCCTTATTAAATATGAACAATATAAAAATTAACTTCTTTTACGTGTAATTTCAATACTGACTGATTTATAATGTCCAGGGATAGGCGGATCTGGTTTTATTATTTTTACTGTACAGCTTTCAATTTTTTTATATTGTTCAAGGACTTTCTCGGCAATTTGTTCTGCCACGGTTTCGATTAATGAATAACTTTTCCCTTCCACGATATCTCTACATAATAAGTATAGCTCAGCGTAATTGACTGTCTCTGATAGATCGTCCGTTTTACCAGCTTTTGATAAATCTAGTTCAACCATTAAATCAACAATGAATCGTTGACCAAGTCTATTTTCTTCAGGTAATGCTCCGTGGTATCCGTAAAATTCCATTTGGTTCACATATATTTTATCCATAAAATATTTATAGCCTCCTGAATTAATAACTTGTTATATTTTATCAAATCCAAACACTAGCTTAAAGCAAACCTTATTTTTTAAACAAAAAAATCCCACGGCTTAAAACCATGGGACAAAACTGTAATTGCTATTCGAATTGATAAAGAGCTGTACTTAAGTAACGTTCACCATTATCCGGCACTACTGCAAGAACTTTTTTACCTTTTCCTAATTTTTTCGCTGTCTCTAAGGCAGCATGAATCGCAGCACCTGAAGAAATTCCACCTAAAATTCCTTCGTTACGAGCAACTTTTCGAGCTGCTTCAAAAGCCTCTTCAGTAGTTACCGTAAAAACTTCATCATAAATTTCCGTATTTAGTACTTTCGGAACAAAGTTTGCCCCGATACCTTGTAATTTGTGTGGACCTGGCTTTCCTCCTGATAAAATAGGTGAATCTTTTGGTTCAACAGCTACAATTTTTATATTTGGATATTTTGATTTTAATATTTCACCTGCACCTGTAATTGTTCCTCCGGTACCGATTCCAGCAACAAATGCATCTAATTGATCACCCATTTGTTCAACTATTTCAGGACCTGTAGTTTTTCTATGTATTTCTGGGTTGGACAAGTTTTCAAATTGTTGTAGTATAAAGTATCCCTTTTCTTTGGAAAGTTCCTCTGCCTTTTCAACCGCACCTTTCATACCAGCAGGTCCTGGAGTTAATACAAGCTCTGCACCATAAGCACGCAATAAGTTACGGCGTTCTAAGCTCATTGTTTCCGGCATCACCAGTACTGTTTTATAACCTTTAGCTGAGGCCACCATAGCAAGTCCAATTCCAGTATTACCGCTTGTTGGTTCAATGATTGTATCACCTGGTTTCAATATTCCTTTTTTCTCAGCATCTTCAATCATAGCTAATGCAATACGATCTTTTACACTACTTGCAGGGTTGAAATACTCGAGTTTTAAATATACTTCTGCAGAATTTTCATCAACAATATTATTTAATTTAACAATTGGTGTACGGCCGATTAATTCAGTGATTGAATTAACATAATTGGACATCCAAACCTCTCCTTTTTTCAAAACCCTAGTAATTTAATTGGTTTAATAGTATTTTATTCCTAAAAGATATCCTCTGTCAAACGATATCGTATGGAATATTTCCACAATTTCTATTTTTCTTCTGCAAGTCTTTTATATTCTTCCAATTCTTCTTTCGTGAATAAATATTTTTCATTACAAAAATGACATTGTGCTTCTGCCTGCTCGTCCTCATCTATCATTTCTTGTAATTCTTGTGACCCCAATCCAATCAAAGCATTACCAAACCGTTCCTTACTACAAGTACATTCAAACTCAACTGGGACGGTTTCTAGTACTTTTATATTATCTCCTAACAATTCTTCTAAAATTTCTTCAGGCGTCATTCCCTCACGAATCATTGTTGATATTGGTTTAATTGTGTTTAATCGATTTTCAATTTCCGAAATAGTTGAATCTGTTGCACCAGGCATAATTTGTATTATAAAACCACCACTTGCAAGGATTGTGTGGTCTGGATTAACAAGTACACCAACACCGACTGCTGAAGGGGTTTGCTCAGAAGTAGCAAAATAGTATGTAAAATCTTCACCTATTTCACCTGAAACAAGTGGAACTTGACCAGAAAATTTTTCCTTTAAACCTAAATCTTTTATAACCGTCAACATGCCGTTCGTTCCCACTGCTCTTCTAACATCAAGCTTCCCTTTTTCATTTAAATCAAAGTGTACGTGTGGATTAGCTACGTAACCGCGAACTTTACCATTTGCGCTTGCATCTACTAAGATAAGTCGAATAGGTCCATCGCCTTCAATTTTAACCGTAATTCGGTCATTGTCTTTCAACATCGTACCCATCATGGCACTAGCTGTTAACGTCCGCCCAAGTGCTGCAGAAGCGGTTGCCCATGTATCATGCCGTCTTTGTGCTTCTTTAACAGTTTCTGTAGAACGAATTGCATATGCCCGTACTTCCCCTTCGTAGCCTAATGCCTTAACGATGTAATCACTCATGTTTTATCCTCCATCTTCAATTCTTTGATAAAATATTCAACTTAAAAATAAGTACATTGTGTATTATTGGTTCTTTTTATAAATAAGTCGCAACCCTTTTAATGTTAATAAAGGATCTACAACATCAATTATTTTTGCTTCTTTAGCAATTAACTCAGCTAATCCCCCGGTAGCAATAACTGTAGGTTTTTTTCTTGCCTGTGATTTCATTCTTGCCACAATTCCTTCAACTTGTCCTACATAACCATACAAAATACCTGATTGCATAGCTTCGACCGTATTTTTTCCAACTATATTATCGGGAGGAACTAGTTCTATTCTTGGAAGCTTTGCTGTTCTTGTATATAAAGCTTCAGTAGAAATCCCAATTCCTGGCGCTATTGCACCACCTTGGTACCAACCATTTTCATCAATATAACAATACGTTGTTGCTGTTCCGAAATCAATAATGATGATCGGACTACCATACTCATTTAACCCTGCAATTGCATTAACAATTCGATCAGCTCCGACTTCCTTAGGATTTTCATATTTAATATTTAAACCTGTTTTCACACCTGGACCAACAATAAGCGGATCAACATTAAAATATTTTTTACACATCTTTTCCAGCGCGGTCATAATCGGTGGAACAACAGATGAAATAATAACTCCTGTAACTTCAGATGTTTTTCGTCCTTCATGCTCAAATAGAGACTTTATCAGTAAGCCGTATTCATCTTCCGTTTTAGAGCGATCTGTCGCTATTCGCCAAAAATATTTTAATTTATCTTTTTCGTATACACCTAATACAATATTTGTATTTCCTACATCAAGTGCTAATAACATATTTTTCACCAACTTTAGTAAATAGAGTGCACAAAAATATTAACATAAATTACATGAAAGCTAAAATATTTAACTTGATTATATAAAGATAAGGTTTAGCGGAGCAAGATATAAACATACTATATACACAAAAAAAGCAGGCATACAAGCCCGCTTTTTTCTAAATTAATCTTATTTTTTTTCATTGTTTTCGTCTTTATCATCGTCCTCAGACATTTCTTCTATATCTTCAGTTGATGATCTTTCGTTTTTATTAACAATACTTTGAGCAATATCTTCTTTACGAGAAATATTAATTTTTACATCAGATTTTGAATCCGTTGTTATTTCGTCATCATCATCTGCTAATTCCTCTGGAGGCAATGTACCATTTTTATAAATATAGCGAATTTGCTTAGCATCTAGTGTTTCAACTTTTAGTAATGCTTGGGCAATAGCTTCTAACTGTTCACGATGTTCAGTAATGATTTGCTTAGCTCTTTCGTAACATTCCCGAATTATTGCCTGAATTTCTAAGTCGATTTCATAAGCAATTTTATCAGAATAATTTTGTTCACTATTTAAATCTCTTCCTAGGAAGACTTGACCCCCGCTTTGACCAAATTGCATTGGTCCAAGTTTTTCACTCATACCGAACTCAGTAACCATTCGACGAGCAATATTTGTCGCTCTTTCAAAGTCATTGCTTGCTCCAGTAGAAACTCTACCGAAAACTATTTCTTCCGCAACACGACCACCTAAAAGACCGGTAATTTTATCTTTCAGTTCTTCTGTTTGCATGAAATAACGATCTTCTTTTGGAAGCATGACAGCATAACCGCCAGCACGACCACGGGGTACAATTGTTACCTTATGTACCATATCAGCTTCATCAAGAACAAGTCCAATAATTGTATGTCCACTTTCGTGATACGCAACAATTTTACGTTCTTTTTCAGAAATTGTTCTCGATTTTTTAGCAGGACCAGCAATAACACGGTCTGTTGCTTCATCAATATCACGCATATCAATTTTCTTTTTATTCGCACGAGCAGCAACTAACGCAGCCTCGTTTAATAAGTTTTCCAAATCGGCACCAGAAAATCCTGGCGTTCTCATAGCAATTGTTTTTAAATCAACGGATTCATCTAAAGGTTTATTACGAGCATGTACTTTAAGGACGGCTTCCCTTCCTTTTACATCTGGACGATCCACTGTAATTTGTCTGTCAAAACGACCTGGACGTAATAACGCAGGATCTAGTATATCTGGGCGGTTTGTAGCGGCAATAATGATAATCCCTTCATTAGCCCCAAAACCATCCATTTCAACAAGCAATTGGTTTAATGTTTGTTCACGTTCATCATGTCCGCCGCCAAGTCCTGCTCCACGTTGACGACCTACTGCATCAATTTCATCAATAAAGATAATACAAGGTGCGTTTTTCTTCGCATTTTCAAACAAATCACGAACACGAGATGCACCGACACCGACAAACATCTCAACGAAATCAGAACCACTTATAGAGAAAAATGGTACTCCTGCTTCTCCTGCTACAGCACGAGCAAGTAATGTTTTACCTGTTCCTGGAGGACCTACTAAAAGTACCCCTTTAGGTATTCGTGCACCAAGATCGGAAAATTTCCGCGGATCTTTTAAAAACTCTACTACTTCAACTAATTCTTGTTTCTCTTCATCCGCACCAGCTACATCTTTAAAGCGAACCTTTTTCTTGTCTTCGGTATACAATTTTGCCTTACTCTTACCGAAGTTCATCACACGGCCACCGCCGCCTTGGGATTGATTTAATAAAAAGAAAATAAAGAAGATCAAGATAATAAACGGAATCATGGATGTAAGTAATTGAATCCACCCACTTGTTTCTTTTGCCATTAATACCACAAATTCCGTTCCTTTTTCTTCTGCTAAAGTCTCAATTCGCTCAACAGCTGAAGGACTTGGTAAAACATTTACGGTAAATTGTTCATTTTCACTGTAACTTTTTAATTTACCCGTAATATAATAAACCTGTCTTTCTGGTTGGACTTCAATTGATTCAACATCACCATTTTCAAGATGAGTAATGAATTCATTATATGTCATTTTATTATTCGTTTCTTGTCCATTGGTAAATATACTAATAATACCAATTAGAACTAGCAAAACGAGTAAATAGAATACGGTATTTCTAAATATACGATTCATCCTTGACCTCCTCTCAAGGGAAAACAAAACTTATTAAATAGTAACATAGAAAAACAAATAATGACAAGAAAATAGGTTGATTTTAACACTTGAAAGAGAATATGAAACAACAGTTTCTAAGTATATATTAAATATATGTATTTTTTGTTTAATTACTCAATGATTAGTTACTGTACACTTCAGGTTTTAAAACACCGATATACGGCAAGTTACGATATTTTTCAGCATAGTCTAACCCATAGCCTACAACGAATTCATTCGGTATTGTAAAACCAAATAAGTCAGCTTTAATATCAATTTTTCTTCCTTCAGGTTTATCAAGTAATGTAACAATTTTAATTGATTTTGCTTTACGGTAATGGAACAAATTAACTAAATAACTTAAAGTTAATCCACTATCAATAATATCTTCAACAATTAAAATGTCTCTACCTTCTACAGAAGTATCAAGGTCTTTTATAATTTTCACTTCTCCTGAAGATACTGTTCCCTTACCGTAACTAGATACATCCATAAAATCAATTTCTAAATAAATATCCATCCGTTTAATTAAATCGGCCATAAACGGTAAAGCTCCTTTTAAAACACCAACTACAAGAGGAAAACGATCTTTATATTCTTCTGATAAAACACCTGCAATTTCTTTTACCTTTTCTTGAATTTCTTCCTCTGATATTAAAACTTTCTCAATATCTTGGTTCATTTCATTTGCTCCTCCTAGAAGTTATTAATTAAAGTTATCTGCTTTAAATTGTGTTATATTGTTAATATAAATTGGACTAATTCATTCATATTGTAAGAAAGTGGTACTTCCCTTCTTTAGATCCGATGCTTCATAAATGGATTTTTTTAAGCCCGGTACCCATAGTATGTTATCATCTTGGTCCGTAACAATCGGCCATTTGTCCCGATCTTGTTTCGGAATTTTTAAGTCGATAAAGAGCGATTTAATTTTTTTCGTTCCTACTCCTTTAATACGGATTCTGTCACCATTCTTTCGTGTTCTTACGTACAAAGGAAACTTGGTTTTGTTATCTAAAATAAAAATATCTGGTCCATAGGTATTGGGAACAATACCTTCTTTAAACACAAGTTGCCTTCCATTCGGTAAGTCAATCGACTCCCCTTTATACCATTTATAAAAATAAGGTTCTTTCGTTTGTTCACGGTATGTAAAAATGCAAAAATCATAGGAACGATAAACTTTTAATTTTTGGGGTAAATCAATTCGTCCAGAAGGTTTATTTTTATCCACCATCTCTAAAATAGATTCAATATGTATAGAAGTTAAATCTTTTGGCAATTTGCTCTTGTAAAGATAGTTTAATATTAGTTGAATACATCTTCTTTGTAAAGGAAATGGTGCTTTTTTAAGCTCAATTAAATTAACAGATAGGTCACCATTACATTCTTTATTTATTACCTTATTATATGTTTCTTTTGCTAGATCCATTAAAAATTTTTCATCTTCTAACATTTGTTCACTAAATTGCTGAAAATGGATATGGACATTTTTATTTTCTGATTTTAAAAATGGGAGAACATGATTTCGAAAGCGATTTCTAGTGTAAATGTCTAGCTGATTGGTATGATCATATACAGGTTTGAGGTTGTTCCTTCGAATGTAATCTTCAATTTCTGCTTTTGTAACACATAAAAAAGGGCGAATGATCGTCCCGGAAGCAAAAGGTCGTTTAACTTGAATTCCTGCTGTAGCTTTTAGTTCAGAACCTCTGGTTAACCTCATGAGAATGGTTTCAATTTGATCATCTCCATGGTGTCCTAAAGCTAAATTTGGAATATTGTTCTTTTCCATGACAGACTGAAAAAAATCATATCGTAATTCCCTAGCGATTGCCTCCGTGCTACCATACTTTTCCTTTGATTTTTCGTAAACATTAACCTGTATACTTTCAAATGGGATATTCCATTCTTGGCAAATACTCTTTACATATAATAATTCCTCATATGATTGTTTTCCTCGAAGCATATGGTCCATATGCGCAACCGAAATGGATATATCATAATACTCTATATGCTTTTTCAAAAAATAAAGTAATGCTAATGAATCGGGCCCACCAGATACACCAACTAAAATAGATGAACCTTTTTGAATTAATTCATGACGACTTATGAACTTTTTTACTTTCTCTTCAAATTCATTCATTTCTT